>DATNEZ010000011.1:0-2705 GCA_035606645.1 Binatia bacterium | reverse complement strand
ACGGGCGAAGCGGGTCTCGATCTCCATGGCCGGCAGGACGACCACGAACCGCATCGCCGACGGCAGCTCCAGCCGGATGACGTCGATCGGCGCGTGGCTCCTGACGATCGTGAACCCGCCGAGGAGCGACGCCGCCAGGTTGTCGGCGTGCCGGCCGCCGCTCGCCAGGACCTCCCCTTCGAGGGCCGCCTCGAGGAGCATGTTGCTGCCGAGCGCCGATCCGAACAGCAGGTGCGCGGCGACCGCGCCGCCGACGGCGCTGGCGGCGGACGAGCCGAGGCCGCTCCCCTGCGGCAGCCCTTTGTGCAGCTTCATCTCCAGGCCGGCGACTTTCGCCGCCTTCCCCTTCAGCTGCATGAGGACCGACTCGGCGGCGCGCCCGGCGCAGTTCTTCGCCGGATCGGTCGGGATGCTCTCCTTCTCGCCGGTCATCTCGACGAGGGCGACCCCCGGCTTCTCGGTCCTGCGGGCCTGGACCACGTCGCCGAGCCCTTCGAGCGCCACGCCGAGACAGTCGAACCCGGGACCGAGGTTGGCGATTGACGCCGGGGCGAACACCTTGACCCAGCCCTCTTCGGGATTGCCGTTCACAGGTACCCCTTCGATTTCAGGAGCTCGGCGTTCAGGATCGCGACCCCCGCCGCCCCCCGGATGGTGTTGTGGACCAGGGCCTCGTACTTCAGGCCGAACACGGGGCAGGCCCGCACCCGGCCGACCGTCACGCTCATCCCCGCTCCCGCCATGCGGTCGAAGCGGGGCTGCGGACGGTCCGGCTCGTCGCGCACGACGATCGGCCTCTCGGGCAGGCTCGGGAGCCCCAGGGGTCCGAGCGACGAACGGAACTCGCGGAGCACCCTGGCCGCCTCGTCCGGGGTCGCCGTCCGGTCGGTCTCCACCGAGACCGCCAGGGTGTGGCCGTCCGAGACCTGGACGCGGTGGCAGTGCGCGCTGATCGGGAAGGTCGCGGCGGCCCGGGACGTCCCGAGGATCTTCTGCGTCTCGGACTCCATCTTCTCTTCCTCGCTGCCGATGTAGGGGATCACGTTGTCGAGCATGTCGATCGCGGGGACGCCGGGATACCCGGCTCCGGAGATCGCCTGCAGGGTCGCGACGACCAGGCGCTTGATCCCGAAGGCCCGGTGGAGCGGGGCCGCCGACAGCGCCAGTCCGACCGTCGAGCAGTTGGGATTGGTCACGATGAACCCGCTGCCGCCCCGTTTCTTCTTCTGCGCCTCGACCAGGTCGAGGTGCTCGGCGTTGACCTCGGGAATGAGGAGCGGCACGTCCGGGTCCATCCGATGATTGCGCGAGTTGCTCACCACCGCGCAGCCGGCGCGCGCGAACTCCTCCTCGATCGACCCGGCGACCGAAGAGTCGAGCCCCGAGAACGCCACCCTGGCGTCGAGCCCGGGGACGCACGGGACGACCTCCATGTCGCGCGCCCACTCCGGGATCGCGTGGGGCAGGAACCAGCGGACCACCCGGGCATAGCGCTGGCCCGCCGAGCGCTCCGAGGCGGCCAGGGCCGAGACCCGGAACCAGGGGTGGCCATCCAGGAGATGGACGAACCTCTGCCCCACCGCCCCCGTCGCCCCCAGAACGGCCACCGGGATCCTCTTGTCCGCGCTCACCGTCGTTCTCCTCCTCCGACCGCCCGGCTCACGAAGCCTTCGCGATGGCCCGGGCCACCTTCAGGATGTCGCCGAACGCCCCCGCCGCGGTCACCGTGGGCCCCGCCCCGGGTCCCGTGACCACCAGCGGCCGGTCGGCGTACCGCCGGGTCCGGATCACGAAGACATTGTCCGGTCCCGAGAGTCTGCCCAGGGCGCTCTCCGCCGGCACCTCTTTCAAGCCGGCGCCGCAGCCGCCCCCCACCGACGCAACGTATCGCAGGCGCCTCGATCGCGCCACCGCGTCCTTCCACCTCTGCGCCAGGGCGGCATCCCGGGTCGCGGTCTTCTCCAGGAACTTGTCCACGTCCCCCCGCCGGTCGATCGGGCAGAACGGCTCCAGGTGGACCTCGGCGGGCTCGAGATCGAGCCCCGCCTCGCGCGCCAGGATCAGCGCCTTCCGCGCCACATCCTGTCCCGCGAGATCCTCGCGCGGGTCCGGCTCCGTGTACCCCAATTCCACGGCGCGCGCAAGGACCTCCGAGAACTTCCCGCCGCCGTCCAGGGAGGCGCAGAGATAGTTCAGCGTCCCCGAAAAACACCCTTCGACCGACGAGAGCGCATCCCCGCTGTCCAGGAGATCGCGCAGCGTCGAGAGGACGGGAAGCCCGGCCCCCACGGTGACCTCGTACAGCCAGAACCGGCGCGCGCCGCGCGCGGCCTCCTGCACGCCCCGATATTCCGCCAGCGGCCCTGCCAGGGGCTTCTTGTTGCACGTCACGACGTGCAGCCCGGCCGCGAAGGCGTCGCGGTAGACGCCGGCCATCCCATCCTCCGCCGTCGCATCCACCAGGATCGCCGGTCCCGTGAGCGCACCGGCCGCCCGCTCGAGCAGCGTCGTCCCCCCGGGATCGGCCTCGACCGCCTGCCTCCAGCGAGCCAGGTCGATCCCGCCGGGCTCGAACGCGGCCGACCGCCGGCCCGCGATGCCGGCGTAGACCACGTCGACCCCCAGCCGCTCGAGGATCGCCGGGCGCTGCTCCCGCACCTGATCGATCAGCGTCGCGCCGACGGTCCCCTTGCCGATCTGCAGCA
>DATNEZ010000633.1:0-12255 GCA_035606645.1 Binatia bacterium | reverse complement strand
AACGGCCTCTGGCGCACGCTGCGCCAGAACAATCCCCGGAAGTAGGCGTCCGCATCCGGGCCCCAGGCGTCCACCATGCCGAGCGCCTGCGCCTCCTTGTCCCGGTCCTCGTCCAGGGGACCGTAGCCCCAGGGGTTGGCGACTTCTCCAAGGCTGTTGATGAGGGTGGCCCCCACGCTGGTCGACGTGAAGACCCAGCGGCCGCACACGGAAAAGTTCCGGTAGGCCCACGGGAGAAGCAGAAGAACGACCACCGCCTGCATCAATCCGGCGGCGAGAATCGAGCGCCGGATCTGCCTGGTGTGGATGGCCAGGACGATTCCCAGAAAGACCGGCAACAGCATGTAGTCGGGCCTGAAGTAGCCCGTGATTCCCAGGATCGCGCCCGCGACGGCGCAGCCGGCGAGACGCACCCGTCCCTCGCTTCGGATCGCCCACACCATGCAGGCCAGCGTCGCGACGATGAACGGCGCGAGGATCCCGTCGGTCGACTTGCTGACGGTCGACCAGTAGGCGTAGGGAGGATAGAAGGCGTAGACCAGGCCGGCGAACAGACCGACGCGAGGTCCCATCAAGGTGCCGGCCATCCACCAGATCAATCCCGCGGCGGCCACATCGAGGACCAGTCCGGTGAGAGCCACCGCGTCCTCGGTGCCGGCTCCGAAGAGCCGGTGCAATCCCGCGACCAGGAGAGAGAACCCCGGAGGATGGAGCATCCAGGGGCGCACTCCTTCGGAGGGCAAGGCCCCGGCGCTCTCCGGAGTGACGATGAAACCGGCCGAGGCTTTGTCGTAAAGACCCCGCAAATGGTCGTAGGCCTTCCCGTGGCCCTCGACGTAGCCGTAGCCGGCGGCAATCGCGTACCCCGCCATGAAATCCGGCTCCGACATGCCGGAATGAGGCATCACCCCGATCCCGGACCAGCCCCAGAGGAGAAAGGCGAATCGAAACAGGGCCGCGGCACCCAGGACGATCCCGAGGTCTTTGCGCCGATCCCTCAAGATCACGGCTCCCCCTTCCCGGGACGATCGTCCGGCTGTGCCACCGTCCCGCGCGACGGCAGGTCCCATCGATCAGGCGCCCAGGCGCACCACGTCCCCGCTGCGTGCGGAGTCGACGGCGCCGAAGCTCACCAGGGCGGCGTGCTCGAGTTCGGCCAGGGGAATGAGCGCGGCGCCGCCGCGGGCGATGGTCTTCACGAACGCCTCGATTTCGTTGCGATGTCCCTTGTCCTGGCGCCATGTCCGCAGGCGGCTGAAACCCGGCACGCCGAAGCCGGTCACGGAGCGGTAATTGTCGAGCTGCAGGACCCTGCCGTCGAAGGCGACCTCCAGCCGTTCCTTGGGAAAGCGCCTGCTGCCGTTGGCCAGGTAGTGGATCGTGCCGGTCGATCCATCGGCAAACGCCAGGGTCAGCGTGGTCCCCTCGCGGTGCGGTGCGGAACCGTTTCCCAGAGGGACCGAGACGACGGCCGTCACTCGCTGCCCGGACAGGAAGATCAGCAGATCGATCCAGTGCACCGCCTCCCCGACGATCCGTCCGCCGCCCTGCCGGGGATCGACCAGCCAGTGCTCGGCCGGGAGCGCGCCCGCATTCACGGTCATGATGAAGGCGGCGGGTCCGGCGCGGGCGCGCATGAGCCGGACGATTTCACGGACATGGGGGGAGAACCGGCGGTTGAAGCCGACCATCAGGTGGCGCCCGGCCGCCTCGGAGGCGCGGATCACGGTGTCGAGCTCCACGCGGTTCAGGGCGAGGGGCTTCTCCACGAAGACGTGCTTGCCCGCCTGCAGCGCCTCCACCGCCAGCCGGGCGTGACTGTCGTGCCGGGTGACGATGAAGATCGTGTTGATGGCGGGATTCTCGAGCACCGCGCGAGGATCGCTGGTCACCTGACGGAACCCGAACCTGCGCCCGGCTTGCGCCGCGGAAACTCCCCGGAGGGCCGCGATGGTGTCCAGACGGGCCCCGGTCCTTCTCAGCGCCGGCAGGAGGACCGCGCGGGCGAAATCCCCCGCGCCGATCACGCCGACCGTCACCTCTTCGGTCCCGGGAAGCCGGGCGGGCGCAGTCGACAACGCGATCACGCGATCGTGGGCCGCCGAGGGTGCGGGATACTCGAGGAGGATGCCCAGCGCCCGCCGGTCCGACGTCAACGTCTCGTACGCACGAGCGGCCTCCCGCTGCGGCACGCGCGTGCTGATCAGGCTCGCGACACTCAGCCGCCCGTCGGCCATCATGGCGAGAACCGCCTCGAGATTCCGTTGCTCGGTCCAGCGGACGTACGCCTGCGGATAATCGCGACCGCCGGCCTCGTAGCCCGGATCGTAGCGGCCCGGTCCATACGAGCACGAAACCCTGAAGCTCAGCTCCTTCTCATAGAAGTCGGCCCGGTTGAGCTCCAGGCCCACCACGCCGACAAGCACGATCCGGCCGCGCTTCCGGCACATGCGCGCCGCGTCGCGAATGATCTCGTTTCCGGGGGACGAGGCGGTGATCAGGACGGCGTCGATCCCGCGCTCCGAGGAGAAGGTCCGGCCGGCGGCCACGGGGTCTCCTTCCGGCGGCGGCGCGTGCACGGCCTCGGCGCCGAGAGCACGGGCCCGTTCGCGCCGCGCGGCGTCCGGATCGATCCCCAGGACCCGGCAGCCGTGGGCCCTGAGAATCTGCACCGCCATCAGTCCCACGAGCCCCAGGCCGACGACGGCGACCGACTCCCCCAGGGTCGGCTCGAGCAGGCGGGCCCCGTGCAGGGCGATGGATCCGAGCACGGTGAAGGCGGCTTCATCGTCCTGGACCGCGTCGGGGATTCGGGCGCACAGGTTGCGGGGCACGCACACCATTTCGGCATGCGGGCCGTTGCTTGCGACACGGTCTCCGCGGCGGATTCCTTCGACGCCGGCTCCGGCCTCCTCGACCACTCCGGCATTGGAGTACCCCAGAGGGAGCGGCTCGTCCAGACGCGCGAACACGGCCTCGAGGGTGGGAAGCAATCCGTCGGCGTGGATCTTGTCGAGGACCTGCTTGACCTTGTCCGGCTGGGCCCGCGCCCGGGCAAACCACGAGGACTGCGCGAACTCGACGATGCTCCGCTCGCTGCCGGATGAGATGAGCGAGGCGCGCGTCCGGATCAGCACGTGCCCCGGGGGAACCGCGGGACAGGGCACGTCCGTGACCTCGATACGCCCCGACTTCAGGTCCTGCAGCACCTGCTTCATCGAACTCTCCGGAGGCGTCAGAACTCCCGGCCGGCCCGCGGGCTCGACCCGGCCCCGCCGGCGGCTGCGGCGAGAAGGGAGATGTAGGCCTCGATGCGCGCGCCGTCTTCCGCCGTCAGCCCGCCGCGAACGCGCCCGTCCCTGCCGGGCGCGGACTTCAGCCCAGCGCGCACCTTGGCCTCGAAGTCGTCCACGTCCCGCGTGCGGAACAGGATCGTTCCGTTCGGTCGCTCGACCGCGTCGCTCGCCACGGCCGGGACGCCCAGGTACAGAGCCTCCCGGATCGAGACCGCATCCCCGTCGGTGTTGGTGGGCCGCACGAACAGGTCCGCGGCCTCGAGGACGGGGACGAAACTACCCTTCCTGGTGTTGAAAAGAAGGTTCCCCTCGACCCCCTGGGCGGCCGCCTTCCGCCTGAGCTTGTTCAGATAGGGCTCGTCGGCGGGAGCGTGTTCCCAGAAACAGACAACGATTCCGATGTCGGGGTAGTCGGGCTTCAGCCGGGCCGCCAGATCGACCAGGTGGTCGAGACCATACAGGTCCTGCCCCTCATACCAATACACCTTGCCGTTGGCGGCGATCACGGGCCGATGGCTTTCGACGAACGCCCAGACCTCCGGCGCGACGCTTGTGCGACCCTCGGGCGCCAGATCGGGCGGCAGGAAGGCCGGAGACCAGTGAACGCGGCGGGCGTCCACGCCGATGGACACGGCGCAGCTCATCAACAGACGGCTGACGCAGACCACGTGAGTCACGCGGCGCAACGCGAAGCCCGCCAGGATCCGTCGCACCGGTGAACGGGCGATCCAGTCGGCGAGGAAGGCGTTCCGCAACTGCACCAGCACGCGCTTGCCCCGCCACGAGGCGGCGAACGCCCCCAGGAGCCAGACGATCAGACGGTCTGTCATGAGGTAGATCGCGGGCTCTCTTCCGGCGAGCAGGTACCGGAGAGTCCAGAGGCCGCGCCACCTGCAGACCGATACGACACGACCGCCGTCCTGGCTGGCGGACACGGCATTGTAGATGATGTAGTCCACGCCTCGCCGTTCCAGGAGCGGCCGCAGTCGTTGCACCTCGACCGTCACTCCCCCGTAGGGCGGAGGATAGCCGGAGACGATCGCCAGGGCCGCGGGCTTCCGGTTCACGCCGACGCCCGCGACACCCTGGCCATGCACACGTGATACGCCGACAGGAACGAAGCGGCCATCGCGTCCATGCTGAAGCGCCCGGCCACGGTCCGCGCCCCGTTCCCGCCCATCGACTCGCGGAGCCTCTCCTCCCGGAGCAGGCAGAGGACCCGGTCCGCCATGGCGGCTGCGTCGCCGCGGGGGACGATGAACCCCTCGGCTCCGTCCGTCACGAGCTCCCGGGCCCCTGCGTAATCGGTCGTCACCACGGGGATTCCGACCGCCATCGACTCGAGCAGGGCGTTGGGCAGCCCCTCCGAATGCGACGTGAGCACGGACACGTCCGTGGCCGCCAGCACGTCCGGGATGTCGGAACGGCCGCCCAGGAACATCACGCGGCCGGAGATCTCCAGCTCCCGGGCGTAACGTTCCAGCGTCGGCCTCATTTCGCCCTCCCCCGCGAGCAGAAAGCGGGTCTCGGGAATCTCGGCCAGGACCAGCCGGGCCATGTCCAGGAACAGCCTGTGGTTCTTGATCGGACGGAGGCCGGCGACGATCGTCACGGTCGGGGCCCCCGGCGGCACTCCCAGCTTCTTCCGGGCATCGCCCTTCGACAGGCCCGATGCGAAGGCCCGCGGATCGATCCCGTTGTAGGCGACGAAGCAGTCCTCGCGCCGCACGCCGATCTCCTTGACGAGAGTCTCGACGATGGAGCGGGTGTTGGTGATCCAGCCGGCCAGCGACCGCTTCACGAGGCGGTGGCCCAGTCGCGCCAACCCGCGGTCTTCGTATTCTCCCTGACTCCCGCCGAGGATGATCGGAACCCCGGCCATTTTCCCGGCCAGGCACGCGTAGAGTGTGGGGACCGACTTGAAGGAATGCACGATGTCGAGCCGCCCGCGCCGCAGGTGCCGGCTGAGCCGCCAGAGAAAGCGGAACGGGCGGCCCTGCTTGGGGATGCAGGTGACCCGGGCCTCCCGGAAGGCCGGGTGATCGTAGCCCGGCGCGGCGGTATCGATCTCGTAATAGTAAATCAGCTCGACGTGACAGCCCTTCCTGGCGAGGGCCCAGGTCGTGTTCAGGACCTGACGCTCCGCACCCCCCTGGTTGAGCGCGTCGATCAGAATCGCAACCTTCAAGGCCGTGTCTCCCCGGCGGCGCCAGGGGCGCATGATCGCACAAATGCGCCGCCGGTTGAAACTGTTCCGGCCGACAGGCAGGCTCTGAGGGCCGTTGCAGGCCGGCTCCAGAGGAGAGCCGACACGGTGGTCCCCCAAGAAACGTGTGGATCAAGGCCTTCCCCTGCAGTATATTTCATGGCTCCGGAGCCATTCTGGCCGAGAGGAACCCATGTCGACCGCCACGATCAAGCGTCCCGGGATTGAGGAAACCCGGGCGGCCCTGAAGCGGGCGACGCGCGAGTACTTCGAAAAGCACTCGTGCGGGGAGATCTACGCCCGCGGAGAGTCGCTGGCGCAACGCCTCGAGGCGCAGCGGGCCGCGCGCTACGGCTTCGAGTCTTACATTTTCGAATTTGCCCGTTTCCACGAGGGAGCGGGCCGCGACGTGCTCGAGGTGGGAGTCGGCATGGGGGCCGACCACCTCGAATGGGCCAAGGCCGGTCCACGTACCCTCACGGGCATCGACCTGACTCCGAGAGCCATCGGCTTCACCCGCGAGCGGCTCCGGATGCACGGACTGTCCTCGCGCCTGATGGTGACTGACGCCGAAAGCCTCCCATTCGAGGACAATTCCTTCGACATCGTCTATTCGTGGGGCGTCCTGCACGCCACGCCGGACACGCCGCGGGCTGTGAACGAGGTGCGGAGGGTTCTGCGTCCCGGGGGGACCGCCCGCATCATGGTCTACAACACCTGGTGCATGGTCGGTTACATGCTGTGGCTGCGCTATGCCCTCTTCGCAGGCCGTCCCTGGCGCTCCCTCGCCGACATCTATGCCCATCACCTCGAGAACCCCGGCACCCACACGTACACCCTCCCCGAGGCGCGGGACCTGTTTTCCGGATTCTCGCGCATCCTGGACGGGCACACCCTCCTGACCTCGAGCGACCTGCTTCAGGGCGAGGTCGGCCTCAATCACCCCGGACCTGTATTCTCCCTGGCCAAGACGCTCTGGCCGCGCTGGCTGATCAAGCGGGCGTTCCGTCGTCATGGTTTGTGGCTGATGATCGAAGCCGTCAAGTAGAATGGATCTGACCCGCGTCATCATTCACCGTGCCGCCCAGGCAGGCTATCCCTCGTCGCCCCCGTACCATCCGGGCAAGCCATATCCGGAGTATCCCTTCCCCGGGCACGTGGGGTCCGAGACCAACCACGCTTACGCCGCGGTCCGCGAAGCCCTCGTTCTGGCCGGCCTCGATTCTGCCCGACGAGGAACCCCGGACTGGAATCCGCTTCGTGAGTTCGCCAAGCCCGGTCAATTCGTCGTTCTGAAACCCAATCTCATCAAGGAGGAGCACCCGCGTGATCCCCAGGGGTGGGTGTATACCCTGACGCACGGCAGCGTCATCCGTGCCGTCGCCGATTACGTGTGGAAAGCACTCGACGGCCGGGGCCGGATCATGATTGCCGACGCGCCTCAGACCGATTCATCGTTCGACGGCATGGTGCGCCGACTGGGGCTCGACATCCTGCAGGAGTTTTACGCGGCGCGCGGCTTTGCCCTTGAACTTGTCGACCTGCGCAGGGAGGAATGGCTCAATCGAGAAGGCGTGATTGTCGAGCGGGGCGCCCGCCCCGGCGACCCTGGGGGCTATGTGGCCTTCGACCTGGGCGATCGGAGCGAGTTCGGCGGGCACCCCGGCGAGGGCCGATACTACGGCGCCGACTACGACCAGGGTGAGGTCAATCGACACCACACCGGGGGCCGCCATGAATACCTGATTTCAGGATCCGTTATCCGGTGCGATCTGTTCATCAACCTCCCCAAGCTGAAGACCCACAAGAAAGCCGGGATGACCGTCAGCCTGAAAAACCTCGTGGGGGTGAACGGCGACAAGAACTGGCTGCCGCACCACACGGTCGGCTTCCCGGAGAACGGCGGCGATCAGTATCCCTCGGGAACCCTCGGGCGCCGTATCGAGCACCACACGGCCACGATCCTCCGGCGGGCGGCGCTGCGCTCTCCTGCCTTGGGGACCTGGCTCCTCCGCAAGGCAAGGCGGGCCGGCTCGACGGTGTTCGGGGAGACTCGCCGGGTGATCCGAAGCGGCAACTGGCACGGCAACGACACTGTCTGGAGAATGTGTCTGGACCTGAACAAGCTCGTCCTCTATGGAAACGCGGACGGATCGTTTCGGTGCCCCGACCTCGCAAGCCGAAAGCCCTATCTATCCTTCGTGGACGGAATCATCGCCGGTCAGGGGGATGGTCCGGTCGACCCCGACCCGCTCGACGCCGGCGTGATCCTGTTCGGGCGTGATCCGGTTCTGGTGGACGTCGTCGCGGCCACTCTCATGGGCTTCGACCCCGACCGTGTTCCGATCACGCGCCAGGCATTCACTCCGCGCGGGTTCCCGCTGGCCTCCGGGCCTCCCGGCTCCGTGAGCTGCGTCAGCAATCACGCGTCCTGGAACGGTTCGCTCGACCTCCTCGCGGCCTCCCCCGATCGATACCGCTTCCGCCCGCATTTCGGCTGGATCGGCCGGATCGAGAGCCCCCGTTGATGGACTCCGAAGAGTTGTATCTCCGCCTCCCTGTGTCGTTCCAGAACCTGGTGTGCAGCATGCAAGGATGGCGCATTCAAAGACGCCGCTTCGGCGGCAAGTTCCACGAATGCCTGCGTGACGCAGAGGAGCGGCTGACCTGGACGCCGGAACGTTTCGTGGCGTTTCGTGACGCCCGTCTGCGCGCATTCGTTGGCGCCTGCGTTCGGCAGGTGGCCTACTACCGTCGTCTGTTTCGCGAGCGCGGCATCGACCCGAACGACATCCGGACTCTCGAAGACCTCCGGGTCCTGCCCGTCCTGACCAAGGCGCTGATTCAGGAACGAACGGACGAGATGACCTCCGAAGGCGTGGCCGCCGAGGAGCGCGTGCCCGTTCACACGAGCGGCACAACGGGCGGGGGCATGCAGTTCTTCACGACCCGCGGGGCGCTGCAAGAGCAGTACTCCATCTGGTGGCGCTATTTCCGTCTGCATGGTCTGCGGCTCGGAACGTGGTGCGGGTACTTCGGCGGCCGGTCCGTCGTCCCGCTCCGCCAGTCGCGGCCTCCGTTTTGGAGGCGCAATCGTCCGGGACGGCAGATCCTGTTCAGCGCCTATCATCTGTCGCCCGAGACCGCTCCTCACTACGTCGCCGAGCTGCGGCGCTCCCGCCCTCCCTGGCTGCACGGATATCCGTCGATCCTTGCGCTCCTGGCTGGTCTCTTGTCGGAGCGCGGCGAAACACTAGGCTACACGCCTCGCTGGATCACCACGGGCGCAGAAAACCTCATGCCCCACCAGGCCGGCGTCATCCGTGAGACGTTCGGACGCTCCCCGATACAACATTACGGCATGGCCGAAGCCGTGGCGAACTTCTTCCAGTGTCCGGCGGGAGCGCTCCACGTCGACGAGGATTTCGCCGCGGTCGAGTTCCTGCCGGTCACGGGTGAGAAGGGCCTGCGTGTCGTCGGGACCAACCTGTCGAATCCTGCCATGCCCTTGCTCCGCTACGATGTGGGCGACCGCGTGGAGCTCGCCGCCGGCGCCTGTGCGTGTGATCTGCCGGGGCGGGTGATTGCATGCGTGGACGGCCGCCAGGAAGACTATGTGATACTGTCGAATGGCGCGCGGCTCGGCCGCATGGATCACATCTTCAAGGACATGACGGCAATCCGCGAGGCCCAGATTATTCAGAAGGCTCCCGGTCGCATCGTGGTACGCATCGTCCGCCATCCTCGCTATTCCGAAAACGATGCGACACGCCTGCTCGCTGAGTTCAGGAAACGCGTCGGCGATCTGGCGGAGGTGCGGCTCGAGTATCTCGAGCGCCTGCCTCGATCCGGAAATGGAAAATTGCGGTTTGTGATTTCGGAGACAGCGGAAGGCCGCCTCGTCGACGCCCGCCTTTCGGGCGCCCGGCAAGGCTGAAGGTGGAGTTCACAATCCTGTCGCACGCCGGCCTCCTGATCCGCGGCTCCGGCATCTCGCTCGTGACGGACCCCTGGATCACCGGCAGCTGCTACTGGCGCTCCTGGTGGAACTATCCCCCAGTCGCGGAGAGTCTCATCGAAGGCCTCCGCCCGGATTTCATCTACCTGACCCACATCCACTGGGATCACTTCCACGGCGTGTCCCTGCGGCGATTCCCGAGGGACACACCGATCCTGGTCCCCCGCATGCACGCCGGTCGGATCCGGCGCGATCTCGTCCGTCTCGGGTTTCGCGACGTCCGGGAGATGGCCCACGCCGAGACTCTCCTGCTGGCACGGGATTTCCGGGTCACGTCCTACCACGTCAGCCCGTTTCTCGACAGCGCGCTCGTCGTCGAGTCCGAGGGGACCACTCTGCTCAACGCCAACGACGCCAAGCTCATGGGCGGCCCGCTGCGGCACGTCCTGCGGCGCCACCCCCGAATCGATTTCGTCTTTCGCAGCCACAGCTCCGCGAACAGCCGGCTGTCGTACGAGATCGCCGGAGACCCGACCGGGCCTGTGGACGACCTGGCCGGCTACATCCGGAGCTTTGCCGCCTTCGCGCAGGCGACGCGGGCGAAGCACGCCATCCCCTTCGCCAGCAATCACTGCTATCTGCACCGGGACGTCTTCCACCTCAACGGCACCATCCAGACCCCGCGCATGGTGCAGGATTACTTCCGCGATCACGGGATCTCCGAGCCGCGCGTCACCATCATGCTGTCCGGCGATTCCTGGTCCGACAAGGACGGCTTCCGCCTGTCGCCTGCGACGATGGAGCATTTCGATCGGCGGGCCGAACATCTCGAGCGTTACCTCCGGGAAAAGACTCCGACGCTCCAGAAGTTCTACGAGGTGGAATCGCGATCGCGTGTCAGCGAGCGCGAGGTCCGGGACTACTTCTCGGACTTCTTCGCCGCCGTACCCTGGGCCGTGCGCGTCCTCTACCGCCGCCGGCCGTTGCGCTTCATCCTCACCGCCGGCAGCGTCGTGCAGATCCTCGAGGTCGACCTGCACCGGCGCATCGTGCGCGAGCTGACCGGAACTCCCCCCCCGCAGGACGAGCCCCTCGAGATTCACACCTCGACCTTCATCTTCCGGCAGTGCCTGGCACTGGATCTCTTCTCGCACCTCGCGATCAGCAAGCGCGTGCGTTACCGGGTGAGCCGGCGCAGCCGTCGCTACATGGTCCTCTTCAACCTTCTATTCAACCTGTACGAATACGATTACCTGCCCCTTCGCTCCCTTCTCTCGCCGGGACTCGTCCGGGACTGGGGGCGACGCTGGCGGGAGGTGTTTCTGTACGTAAGGATTGCGGCCGATAGGCTGCTCCGAAGGCGGCGCCCGGAGGCGGAGTACATCGCGCTCGGCGCGCTGTCCCGGGCCGATCAGATCTCCTTCTCGAACCAGAGGCCCGCCGCGGAACGGTAGACCTCGTTCCACCCGGTTTTCCGGTAGAAGGAGATCGCCCTGTCGTTGTCCGCGTGAACCGACAGCCCGACGCGGCTGAAACCGGCCCGTCTCACCTGCGCCTCGAAATGCTCGGAGGACAGGCTGGCGACGCCAGAGCCACGAGCTTCCGGATCCACGGCGATGGAGAGGAGGCGGACCGGGCAGACGACGCGCGGACCGCGTGCTGTCGCCGGCGCGGCGGATCCGCCGAGTCCCAGGATCGAGCCGACCGCCAGGCGCATGTGACCGAGCCGGCGCAGGACGCCTCGTCGCGCCTCGGAATGGAACAGGACCCCGGCCAGGACCGAGCCGGCCACGTACAGTCCATGCCGCCGGTAGAAGGCACGGAAGTGCGCGCGGGCGTCGCTCGTTCCGACCACGAACGCGACCGGCCGGCCCGAATCGCTGCGGCGCGCGACGACACCGTAGTCGAAGGGGTGCCTGCAGAACTCGGCGTAAAAGCGGCGGAGGAAGCCCCGTCCCAGGGACGAGAGAAAGTACTCCCCCATCGCGCGCAGGTGGAGCATGGCCAGATCCTCCTCATCGCCCGGCCGAAGCGGCTTCACCTCGAACCTCCCGTCCGCGCTCATCATCCGGCCGTCTCCCCGACGACCTCGGACAGCACCGGAAGACGCTCCGGGCCGGGCGGCGCCAGCCGGAGGGTCCAGGCCGCTCCTCCGGGCTCCGACAGCCGGAGGCCGGCCATCGGGGAATCCAATTGCCACGTGGCCGCGCCGCCGAGACTGACGAGAGTCAAGATGCGCTGCGGCAACTCCGGCTGCCCGAGATCGAAACACGCGGTCGGCGCCGGCCGGCGTTCCCTGTAGTGGAGCGACTCCCATCCCATCGGCTCGTCACCCTCTTCCCCGCGCGCCACGCGCAACGTCCCGCCCCCGCCCGGCACGTGCATGGCGATGGAGACGGGGCCCATCGGGGTCGACAGGCGGACGCCGCGGGTGTCCGCGGTGAACGGCACATCGAGAAGGTGCCAGAAGAGGCGGACCTGCTCCCGCCCCCGCCCGAGGATGTCGTCGATGACCAGCCACAGCGAGTCTCCCAGGCGAACGACGGTCCGGCGATGGGTCGCCCGGCTGGCCAGCCGCCGGTATCCGTAGTGCTCCCCCTCGAAGCAGTCGACGTTCTCGGCGAGGCGCGCCTGGAAGCGGATCACACGGGCCCGCGCCAGGTAGGCCCAGGTGAATCGGTGGACCTTGAGCATCTGATCCTGTCCGCCGAGCTGGACGGTGTTGTGCGCGGCGGTCGAGGTGAACCGGTCGCTCCACGGCCTCGGCGCGTTGTACAGATAGGATCCCGAGTCCC
>DATNEZ010000631.1:0-4632 GCA_035606645.1 Binatia bacterium | reverse complement strand
GGCGAAGTAGGAATATGCCAGACGGTCGGCGGCGGTCTTGCTCGCCGAGTAGGGGTTGGTCGGCATCAGGGCGTCGGTCTCGACGCTATGTCCCTTCGCCACGCTGCCGTACACCTCGTCGGTCGAAATCTGCACGAACGCCTTGACGCCCCGGGCCCGGGCCGCCTCGAGCAGCGTGTACGTCCCGTAGATGTCGGTGCGGATGAACCCCTCCGGGTCGCCAATCGACCGATCGACGTGGGTCTCGGCCGCGAAATTGAAGATGAAGTCCACGCCCCCGTCGATGGCGCGCTCGACGTCCTGCCGCGAGGCGATGTCGCCCCGCACGAAGCGGTAGCGGGGATTCCCTTCGAGGTTCTTCAGGTTGGCGGGGTTCCCGGCGTAGGTCAGCTTGTCGAGGACGGTGACCTGCCAGTCCGGATGGGCCTTGATGGCGTGGTGGACGTAGTGCGATCCGATGAACCCGGCCCCGCCCGTGATGACGACGCGCGACATCTCAGCCGATCCGCGCCGTCAGCTTCTCGATCATCTTCTCGCGCACGAGCTGGCTGGCGCGAAACAGCGACTCGAACGTGCCGGCATCGGTCCACCAGCCCTCGAGAATGTCGTGCTCGAGCTGGCCGCGCTTCAGGTAGGCGTTGTTCACGTCGGTGATCTCGAGCTCGCCGCGCCCCGAGGGCTTGAGGGTGGAGATGATGTCGAACACCTGGGCGTCGTACATGTAGATGCCGATGACCGCGTAGTCCGATTTCGGCTGCTTCGGCTTCTCCTCGATCCCGGCGATCCGCCCGTCGCGCAGCTCGGGGACGCCGAAGCGGGCCGGGTCGGGCACCTTCTTGAGGAGCAGCCGGGCCCCCGCGCCCTGGTTTCTGAAGGCGGCCACCGGCTTCTTGATGTCCCCCTCGATGATGTTGTCCCCCAGGACCACGACGATCTGGTCGCCGTCCGCGAAGTGCTTCGCCGGGGCAAGCGCGTCGGCGATCCCGCCTTCCCCTTCCTGGTAGGTGTAGGCGATGTCCTCGAGCCCGAACTCGCGCCCGTTCCCCAGAAGACGCAGGAACTCGCCGGCGTGGTTCCCGCCCGTGACGATCAGGATGTCGCGGATGCCGGCGCCGACCAGGGTCATGAGCGGGTAGTGGATCATCGGCCGGTCGTAGATCGGCAGGAGATGCTTGTTGGTGATCTTGGTCAGCGGGTTCAGCCGCGTTCCGAGCCCGCCCGCGAGGATGACGCCCTTCATCGCTACTTCTCCTTCAGCGCCCAGTCGTACGGGACGTCCGGGCTGTGCGGGTCGACGCGGTACTCGTCCGGGGCGTCGTAGCGGTACGGCTCGGTCGGCAGGTTCAGCATGATCGCCTCTTCGGTGCCGATCGCCTTGAAGCCGTGCAGCACGAACGTCGGGATCTGCAGGAGCATCGGGTTGTGCACGCCCAGGAAGAACTCGTTCACCTCGCCGCGCGTCTTGGATCCCTCGCGGCCGTCGTAGAGGACGACCTTGAACATTCCCCTCACGCCGATGAAGTTGTCCAGCTGGATCTTGTGGAAGTGCCAGCCCTTGATCACGCCCGGATAGGCGGTGGTGATGTACGCCTGGCCGAACTTGATGAACAGATCGTCGTCGGCGCGCAGCGTCTCCATGAGACGCCCGCGCTCGTCGGGTATCACCTTCAGCGGTTTGGTGCGCACACCCAGGATCATGAAGGCGGGATTATATCAGGGGTGTCGTCCCCGAAGTCGGTTCAGGATCCGCCTTCCCCAGCCGCCGAGGCGGTACAGCCCGCGCCGATCCGGGACCTCAGGGCTCGAGCCGGGCAGGAGCCGGCGCCTCATCTTCGCCGCCGACCGCCGGTCGGCCTGGCGCATCTGATCGAACAGGAACCGGCTCCAGGGGCCGGCGCCCTGGCCGCCGAGGACCGAAGTGGAGAAGTCGACGATGCAGGGCTTGCCGTCGGGGCCGGCGAGGACGTCGTGCCGGTGCAGGTCGCCGTGGGCTACCCCCCTGGCGTGGATCTCCTCCAGGAGCCGGTCGAGCCGGTCGAAGAAAGGGCCCGAGAGGTCCCCCGGCCGCAGCGAGGCCAGGGTCCGACCGGCGACGTACTCCAGGACGATGGCCTGGCGATCGACCCGCCCCAGGAACGCCGGCGTGCCCCGCAGGCCGGCCAGGACCGAGTAGGCGCGCGCCTCCCGATCGAGCTGCCACGGCCCCCAGATCTGCCGCACCGGCCACGGGCGTGACGCGAAGTCCTTCAGGACGACCGGCCGTCCCTCGATCTCGACCAGGTCGACGATCGCCTTGGTGACGTTGCGGCCCTCGGCCAGGCGGCGGCGGGACAGTCGGGCGAGACGATCGCGCGTGAAGGGGGGCATCACACCCAAGCCCCGTGCGGGGCTATGGTAATATCGGTGTCCTGTCCTGCCCCCGGAGAATAGCACAGGAGCGCCGATGGCCGAGACGCTCGAAGCGACCGCCCCGGAGCCCCTCACCATCGAGATGATCCGGCAGGGGGGCTGGGCCAAGCCGGACATCAAGAGCGTGGCGTTCGGCGGCGATCGGGCGGTCCTCAAGGACTTCAGCGACAAGTCGTGGCCGGTGCGCCTGCTGGGCCGCCGCCAGGTGGCCCGCGAGATCCGCGCTTTGCGACGGCTGCACGGGATCCCCGGAATCCCCCAGTGCTACGGCGAGGCCGGCCGCGTGGGCATCCTGATGGAGCCGATGGACGGAGAGCGCATCACGCGCTGGTGCCGCGGGCACCGCGAGCAGGCCGGCCCGATGTTCGAGAAGCTCGCCGAGCTGGTGAAGCGCATTCACGCGCGCGGCGTGGCCCACATCGATCTCAGGAAGCGTGACAACATCCTGGTGACCGCCGACGGGCGCCCGGGCATCATCGATTTCAACGCCTCGTTCTGCTTCGACCCCGCGGGGCTGGGGGCCAGGATCCTGTTTCCGATCATGCGCCGCATCGACGACAGCGCCCTCCTGAAGTGGAAATCGCTCCTGGCGCCCGAGCTCCTGAGCGAGCGGGACGCGGCCCGGCACCGGCGCATGAGCCGGCTGCGCCGCCTCTGGTTCTTCAACTAAATGGCCGGCGCGAACGGTCCGACGCGCTCCCGTCCCGGGATCTCGCTGGTGATCCCCGTGTACAACGAGAGGGACAACCTCGCCATCCTGCACTCCGAGCTGACCGCGGTGATGAAGACGATCGGCGACGCCTACGAGATCCTGTTCGTGAACGACGGCTCGACCGACGGCAGCGACAAGGTGCTGCGCGACTTGCGCGCCGCCGACCCGAGCGTGCGGGTGCTGGCGCTCGCCAGGAACTCCGGGCAGTCGGCGGCCATGGACGCCGGCTTCAAGGGGGCGGCAGGGGACGTCGTCGTGACCCTGGATGCCGATCTGCAGAACGACCCGGCCGACATCCCGCGGCTGCTCCAGGCGCTGGACGGGTGGGACGCGGTGGTGGGCATGCGCCAGAAGCGCCGCGACAACCTGGTGCGCCGCGTCTCGTCGCGCGTCGCCAACTACGTGCGCAACCGGCTCTCCGACGAGACGATCACCGACACCGGTTGCTCGCTCAAGGCGTTCCGCCGGGCTTCGCTGTCGCGCATCGTCCTCTACGACGGGATGCACCGTTTCCTGCCGACGCTCCTGAAGATGGAAGGGGCCCGCGTCCGCGAGGTCGCCGTGGGGCACAGGCCGCGCCGCCACGGCACATCGAAGTACGGCATCGGCAACCGCCTGCTGCCGTCGTTCATGGACCTGCTCGCCGTTCGCTGGATGAAGCGCCGCAAGCTGCGCTACGAGGTGAAGGATGACATTTGAACGCCTGCTGCACGTCAACGGCTGGGTGCTGTTCGGCATCCTGGGGCAGATCCTGTTCGGATCGCGCTTCATCGTGCAGTGGCTGGCATCGGAGCGGCGCAAGGAAAGCACCATCCCGGTGGCGTTCTGGTACCTGAGCCTCGCGGGTGGGCTGATGCTGTTCGCCTACGCCTTCTGGTACCGGCAGGACATCGTGTTCACCATCGGGCAGTCCGCAGGCGTGTTCATCTACATCCGCAACCTGATGCTGATCCGCCGCCCCCGTCCCGGGGCCGCGGTGCCTGGCGGGGCGGCCTAGGAACGATGCGCCCGGCCCGCCGCGCTCACGGCTTCGGCGGCCCCGGAGCGTAGTACCCGGACCGCGCCCGCACCTCCAGCTCCGGATCCTTCGCCGTCAGCGTGATCGTCCGCCACTTGCCGTCCGGCACGCGGTGGGTCGAGGAGTAGGCCAGGGTGTACTGGGCCTTCAGGTCGGCCGCGATCTGGCGGTAGACCCCCGACAGCTGCCCGGGGCGGGCGGGGTAGTAGGACCGGCCGCCGGTGGCGCGCGCCAGCACGTCGAGGATCTCCTTGAGGCTGCGCTCGCGCCTCAGGTCCATCTCGGTGTCCAGGTGGGGCCCGAGGCCGATGGCGTAGACGGCGACCTCGCTCCGGTGCGCCTTTTCCAGCGCTTCCTCGAAGAGGTGCAGGCTTCCGGGCTCGTTGTCGGTCAGGGCCTGGTCGCGCCCGTCCGACAGGAGGACGATGACGCGCCGCCCCTCCGAGCCGAGCAGGCGGCCGGCGGCCGTGTAGATCGCGTCGTAGAGGGCGGT
>DATNEZ010000183.1:0-12756 GCA_035606645.1 Binatia bacterium | reverse complement strand
CGGAAGCCGACCCAGGAGCGCAGGCCGCGCACGAAACGGTTGCGCTCGGGGAGCGAGCGCAGGTGGCCGACCACGCGCGCGTCGAGCAGCGAGAAGTCCCCCGAATCGAGAGGCATCTCGACGTTGCTCAGGCGGCGCAGGATGCGGTAGAACAGGGCGTAGGCCGCGCGTTTCAACGGTCCTTCCTTGCGCCCGCGGCGCACCGCGCACACCACGTCGTGCCCCTCGCTCCAGCGCGCCAGCAGGTCCGGGATGACCTCGGGCGGGTCCTGCAGATCGGAATCCATCACGACGGCGGCGTCGCCGTCGGCGTGCGCGAGGCCGGCGCTGATCGAGATCTGGTGGCCGAAGTTGCGCGAGAAGGACAGCACGCGCACCCGCCGGTCGGATGCCGCCAGCCCCCGCAGGCGATCGAGGGTGCCGTCCCGGCTGCCGTCGTTGATGAAATAAAGGATGTACGGGATGTTCCGGCCGTTCAGGGTCTCCGTCAGCCTCCGGTACAGCTCGCCGATGTTCTCCTCTTCGTTGAAGAAGGGGACGACGACGCTGAGGTGCGAGGCCAGTCGGCGCGGTGGGCTCATCGAGGACTCCCGGCGAAGCGGGCGCATTATAGCGTGACGGGCGTAAGTTCTTGATTCACCGGGGGGGAAGGCCTATCTTGAACGGGCATGCCGCCCGATTCTTCCCCGTCGCAAGAGAGATTCCCCGGGATCCCCGGGTTCTCGCTGCCTTCCCTGCGGTCGGCGGGGGCCGCTTTCTGGCAGCGGGCCTTCGCCTCGGACTTCGCCTGGAAGGTGGGGGAGACCTTCGCCACGCGCGTCTTCCTGCTGGCAGCCGGGGTCGCGGCCGGCGTGCTCGTCGCCCGGAGCCTCGGCCCGGAGGGGCGCGGGCTGTTCGCGGTGGCGACGGCGCTGGCGGGGATGTGCGTGCAGTTCGGCAACCTGGGCCTGCACACGGCGAACGCCTACTACGTCGCCCAGGACCGAAGCCTCATGCCGCGCCTGGCCGGAAACAGCCTGATGGTGAGCGCGGTGGTCGGGGGGCTGGCGGTCGCCGGACTCTGGGCCCTCGCCATGGTCAGGCCGGACATCGCCCCCATCCGGGGGCCCCTGCTGGTCCTGACCTGCGTCTCGGTCCCGGTCGGCCTCGGCTACATGCTCCTGCAGAACCTCTTGATGGGCGTCCAGGACGTGCGCTCCTTCAATCGCATCGAGATCCTGGTGCGCCTGGTGTCCCTCACGCTCATCGTGCTGGTCATCCTGGAAAAGCGCGTGACCCCGGAGGCGGTCTTCGGCGCGGGACTCCTGGCCTCGGGGGTCGGGCTGGTCCGCGTCCTCAGGCGGCTGGGCCGCCACCTGCCGGTGCGGCCGCGCCCTTCTCCCGGTCTCCTGCGCGAGCACATGGTGTACGGCCTGAAGTCGTACCTGGCGTGCTTCTTCGCCTACCTGGTCGTGCGCTTCGATCTCCTGATGGTGTCGTCCATGCTCGGGACGAAGGAGGCGGGGTATTACTCCATCGCCGCCTCGATGGCCGACCTGGTCTACATGCTGCCGTCGGTCATCGGCACCCTCCTGTTCCCCAGGCTGGTGGCGCGTCCGACCGCGGAGGAGAAATGGCGGCTGACCGCCGGCGTCGGGGCGGCGGTCCTCGTGGTGATGGTCGGCGTGTCGACGGTGTCCGCCTTCCTGGCGCGGCCGCTCATCCGGCTTCTGTTCGGGCCCGATTTCCTGCCGGCGACCCCGGCGTTCGTGGTCCTGGCGATCGCGATGATCTTCTACGGCGTGAACAACATCGTCTCGAGCTACCTGGCCTCGATGTCGTTCCCCTGGTTCTCCGTCGGCGTCTGGGTCGCGGCCGCCGGGCTGAACGTGGTCCTCAACCTGCTCCTCATCCCGGCCCGCGGCATCCTGGGCGCCTCGATTTCCTCGCTGGTGTGCTACGTTCTAGTCCTGGTGGCGCATGTCCTCTATTGCGCGAGGACGGCCACCTGGAGGCGGCGCCCGGCCCATGCAGGTTAAGCGGGACTTCAACCAGATCTACCGCGACGAGGCCGACCCCTGGTCGATCGGCGAGGCCGATTCCGAGCGCTACGCCCTGTACAGGAGCCTTATCCGCGAGCGGAAGCCCTCGGGCGGGGCGGCGCTCGACATCGGCTGCGGGTTCGGGGCCTTCCTGGCCCACTTCAAGGGGGCCTTCGAGAGGCTGGACGGCGTCGACGTCAGCGCCCTCGCCATCGAGAAGGGGAAGCGCCGCTTTCCGTACCTCCGTTTCTTCCAGGGGTCCGCGGCGGGGCTCGATCGCGTCCCCGGGCTGACCGGGCGCTATGACCTGATCGTCTACAGCGACGTCATCTGCTACCTGAAGGAGGCGGACCGGAACGCCTCGCTGCGCTGGATCGCCGATCACCTGGCGGACGACGGAGTGGCCTTCGTGGCCGCCTGGACCCCCGGCGACAACTACCTGGCCCCGGACGAGCTCGAGCGGCTGGTGCGGCGGCACATGCGGCTGGTGCAGGAGCGCATCCTCCGGACCGGGCACTCGGTCTTCCTGGCCCGGCGCCGGCGCCGGATGGTCGCCGTGACCCTCGACTACGAGACCTGGCACCCGATTCCCGAGGGCCGGACCATCGACTGGGAGGCCGACGTGTTCCGCCCCACGGGCGAGTTCCTGCGCGTCGCCGCCGACGAGAAGGCGACGCTCACCCTGATGGCCGAGACGGGGGAGTACCTGTGGCTGCGGAAGAACGACCCCGCCATCGCCAGGCGGATGGAGGGGCAGTGGCAGGAGGCGCTGCGCGCGGGGCACGACGTCCAGCTGCACCTGCATCCGTCGTGGCTCCCCGAGACGGGCGCGCGCCGCGACGGAAACGCCTGGACCTGGGACTGGTCGAAGGCGAAGGCGGCCGACTATCCGTTCGATCTGAAGACGAAGATCGCCGAGTGCCGGGCGGCGCTCGAGTCGACGCTCCGGCCGATCGATCCGGCCTACCGCGTCACCTCCTTCCGGGCCGGCGCCTACCAGGCGCAGCCTTTCACCCGCCTGTACGACGCCCTGACGGCCGCGGGGATCCACTGTGACTCCTCGGTGCATGCGGGGGGGCTGTCGTCCGAGCGGGGCTACGACTACCGCCTGGCGTTCTCGCGCCACCAGCCGTACTTCGCCGCGCGGCACGACCCGCAGCTTCTGGCCCCTCCCGACGAGCGGGGGATCGTCGAGCTGCCGCTCTTCGCCTGGGGACCCGGGGAGCGCTGGACGCTCGACGGCCCCGAGGGGGGGCGCTTCGCGGGGCGGCTCGTGCAGCACCTCGAGAGCGAGTGGGCGCGCTTCCAGCCGACCGAGGCGTACCGCCGGGCCAGGAAGCTGCGGGCCTGGCTCGGCCTGAGGTACGCGTCGCTCAGGCCGCTGCGCCGCGCGCTGAACCGCCTGATCCCGCGCGGGCTGGCGCACCTGCTGCCCGACTATCCTCCGCCGCCCGTGGGGCACGAGTACTTCGTCCTGATCGGCCACACCAAGGGGGAGCACGACTTCGCGGCCATCGCCGCCGGCCTGCGGCAGCTGTCGCGCGACGGTACTGTGGAGATCGTCTCGCTGTCGGAGATGGCGCGCACCGCCCGGGCCGAGCTGGAGGAGTCGGCGCCGGCCGGGGCCAGCGACAGCGCGGTCTGGCAGGTGCGCCGCGAGTACCAGTCGATCATGGGGAGCGATCGCAACGAGGCGCAGTCACGGCGGCTGCAGGACATGATCCCGCTCGATCGCGAGCGGGTTCTCGATCTCGGCTGCGGCGCGGGCTACTGGACCTCGGCCATCGCGAAGCGCTACCCGTGGATGCAGGTCGAGGGGATCGACTACGGGGCCGAGTTCCTCGCCAAGGCGGGGCGGGAGCACCGGCTCGACCGCGCCCGGTTCCTGCGGGGGGACATCGCCCGGCTGCCGTTCCGCGACGCGAGCTTCGACTGCGTCTACGCCGACAACACGCTGGAGCACTCGTACTCCGTGAACGGGACGCTCCTGGAGGTCCACCGCGTCCTGCGGCCGGGCGGCGTCCTGGTGGCGGCGCTGCCGAGCGACGCCCGGAATCCCCGGCGCATCTGCGACAACCACACCTGGAAGACCGTCCCGGCCGACGTGCGGACGCGGCTCCTGGCGGCAGGCTTCGGCGATGTGGTCATCGAGGAGATCGACACCTACCGCGACCTGGGGATGCCTCCGTACCCGCCGGCGGACGATCGGATGATGTATCTGAAGGCGACCCGGCGGGCCGCGGACGCCGCCCAGTCCGGGGAGGCCGTCCAGCTCGGGCGGGCGCGCGAAGCGACCGCCTGGGTCTATCGCGCCCTCAGCCCCGAGCGGTCCTCGGAGGGGAACGATCCCGTGGCCATCCTGGCCGGGGGGGTCGCCTTCTGCTGGGGGTACGCCGTCGTCCTGGGCTCGATCCTGCGCCGGGAGGGGTTCGACGTGCGCTGGCTGTCGATGCTGGCGCGCGACCACCCCCGAGGCCGCGGCCAGGAGAAAATCGACTCGCACGAGGTCATCCTGGCGCGCTGCGACGGGGCCGAGGTGATCCTCGACCCGATGTCGAACACCGTCATCCCGCATCCGCTCGCCGAGGTGCTGCGGAACCCCGCCCTGGCCACGCCGAAGCCGGAGCCCGACGAGCGCTACGCGGCCCGGGGCTACGCGCTCTACTCGACGTCGTTCTGGTACGAGCGGGTGTTCGAGTACGCCCTGCGCCCGGACCCGGCCGACAAGCCCCGCTGGCGCCGCCGCCCTGCCGAGGCGCCGTCCCGCTGATCAGGCCCCGCTGACCGTATCCTGCCGATTGTTGACTCGCCCCGGGCCCTCGCGTATATTGCCGCCGCCTTTCGCTTACCATCGACAAGAGATGCACGGGGGATGCAGGGGATGAACGTCAGAGCCCTGTTCCGCACGAAGAGCGTCGATCGGATCACGCGCGAGTCCGAGGCCGGCAACGGCCACACCCTGAAGCGCACCCTCACCTGGCTCGACCTGACCATGCTCGGCATCGGCGCCGTCATCGGCACCGGCATCTTCGCCGCCATCGGGACGGCGACGGCCGGGAACGCGGATCGGCCCGGCGCCGGGCCCGCCATCATCATCTCGTTCGTCCTGACGGCGGTGGCGTGCATCTTCTCGGCGCTCTGCTACGCCGAGTTCGCGGCGATGATCCCGATCTCCGGCAGCGCGTACACCTACGCGTACGCCACGCTCGGCGAGATGATCGCCTGGATCATCGGGTGGGACCTGATCATCGAGTACGCGGTCGGGAACATCGCGGTGGCCATCTCGTGGGCGAAGCACTTCAACGACGTCCTGCAGCACGCCTTCGGGCTGCGCATCCCCGAGTGGCTGACCATCGACTACGAGACGGCGACGAAGACCCCCGAGATCATCGCGGCGGCTCCCAGGATATTCGGCATCCCGATCGTCATGAACATCGCGGCGGTGGCGATCGTCGCCCTGATCACCTGGGTCCTGGTCATCGGGGTGAAGGAGAGCGCCGTCTTCAACAACGTCATGGTCGGGATCAAGCTGGTGATCCTCGTGATGTTCGTCTGGGTCGGGTTCAAGTACGTGAAGCCGGAGCACTTCACGCCGTTCATGCCGAACGGCTGGCTGGGGGTGCAGGCCGGGGCGGCGCTGATTTTCTTCGCCTACATAGGGTTCGACGCCGTCTCGACCGCCGCGGAGGAGACGCGCAACCCGAAGCGCGACATCCCGATCGGCATCATCGGGTCGCTGTTCATCTGCACGGTCATCTACATTGCCGTGGCGGCGGTCCTGGTCGGCATCATCCCCTGGCAGGAGCTGGGGGTCGCCGACCCGCTGCCGAAGGCGCTGGCCTTCATCCATCTGGACTGGGCCGCGGGGGTGGTGTCGTTCGGGGCGGTGGTGGCGATGACGGCGGTGCTCCTGATCTTCCAGTACGGCCAGCCGCGCATCTTCTTCTCGATGTCGCGCGACGGCCTGCTGCCCAAGAAGTTCGCCGCCATCCACCCGAAGTACCGCACGCCGCACGTCACGACCATCTGGACCGGCATTTTCGTCGCCTTCTTCGCGCTGATCTCGCCGCTCGACAAGATCGTCGAGCTGACCAACATCGGCACCCTCTTCGCGTTCGTCCTGGTCTGCCTTGGCGTCATGATCCTGAGGCACACCGATCCGCACCGCCACAGGCCGTTCAAGACCCCCTGGATCCCCCTCCTGCCGATCTGGCTGCCCATCATCTATTACATCCCGGGGGAGATCCTGCACGCCGACTGGAGCAAGCGCGCCGAGTACACAGTGGTGCTGCTCCTGTCCCTGACGGGGGCGCTCTTCTCGATCGTGGGCCTGACCGCCAAGCTGCGCGGCCGCAAGGTCCCCGAGGTCGTCAAGACCGAGTTCGCCCTGGCCGGCATCGGCTCGTGCGTCTGGTTGATGGCCGGGCTGCCGGCCCTCACCTGGTGGCGCTTCGCAGGCTGGCTGGCGATCGGCATGGCGATCTACACGCTCTACGGCTACCGCCACAGCAGGATGGGGGACGGCGTGACCCCGATGCCCAAGCAGCTGAATCTCGTGGCCCCCGTGGCGATGGCCGCGGCGTTCGTGACCTTCTACGCCTGCCCGCACCCGTGGAGCCTGATCGTCCCGATCGTGATCCTCCTGGCGATGTCCTTCTATGCGCTGCATGTCACCCAGAGGCGAACGGCCTAGCGGGCGGGAGGTTGCCGTGAAGAACGCGGTCCGCGCGGCACTGCTTCTTGTTGCCTCCGCCGCGGGCCCGGCCTTCGCCGCGCCGCCCGCAGCCCCGCCCGCCCCCATCCGGACGACCGTGATCCGCTGCGGCCGCCTGCTCGACGTGCGGACCGGGGCCCTCAAGGAGGGGGCGCAGGTGATCGTCGTCGGGGACCGGATCGAGCGGGTCCTCGACGCCTCCGGGAAGGCGCCGGACGGAGCCATCGTCCACGACCTCTCGGCCTACACCGTCCTGCCCGGCCTGATCGACGCCCACACCCACACGTTCCTGCAGCCCGGGGACTACGACGTGCAGCTCCTGAAGCAGTCGTTGCCGCGTCGCACGCTGCAGGCCGCCAATTCGGCGCGGGCGATGCTGCTCGCCGGGTTCACCGCCATCCGCGATCTCGAGACCGAGGGGGGGATGTTCGGCGACGCCGCCCTGCGGGACGCCATCACCGACGGGATCACGCCGGGGCCGCGGATGCAGGTCGCGACCCGCGCCATCTCGACCACCGGGAACTACGCGCTTCTCGGCTACGCCCCGGGCGTGGCCGTGCCGAAGGGGGTGCAGATCGCCGACGGCCCCTGGGAGATCAGGAAGGCGGTGCGCGAGCAGATCGAGGGGGGCGCCGACTGGCTGAAGTTCTACGGCGACTACCGCACGTTCGAGCCGACCGGCGAGATCGTCGACCTGCGGGTCACCATGACCCAGGAGGAGATGGACGCCCTGGTGGACGAGGCCTCGCGCCGGCACCGCCCGGTGTCGGCCCATTGCTACGGCGACGAGGCCACGCGCGCCGCAGTCCGCGCCGGCGTGCGCTCCGTCGAGCACGGCCTGTTCCTGGACGACACGACACTCAAGATGATGCTCGACAAGGGGGTGTATTTCTGCCCGACCCTGACCGCCTACCAGACGTCCTACGACGAGACGCCGACCCCCGCCTGGAAGAAGGTCGTGGACGGCCACAAGGACACGTTTCAGCGTGCCCTGAGGATGAAGCTGAAGATCGCCTCCGGGAGCGACGCCGGGGACTTCCCGCCGGGGGACGCCGCCCGCGAGCTCGTCCTGATGGTCGAGGCGGGCATGCCGGCGCTCAAGGCGATCCAGGCCGCGACCTTGGTCGACGCCGACCTGCTCGGCTGGCAGGACCGCATCGGCGCCGTCGAGCCCGGCAAGCTCGCCGACCTCATCGCGGTCGAGGGGAATCCGCTGGCCGACATCACCGCCGTGCGCCGCGTCCGCTTCGTCATGAAGGGCGGCGAGGTCTATCGGAAGCCCTGAAGGGAGCGCTAGTTTCGGCCCGCCGCCCCGGCCGGCTTGTACCCGGGGCCGCGCAGGATGCGGCCGGGCAGGCGGTCGGTGATCTTCCCCTGGTCCACGACCGGCGCGCCGTTCACGAAGACGTGCACGATCCCCTCGGAATACTGGTGCGCCGCGTCGAAAGTGGCGCGATCGATCACCTTCTCCGGGTCGAAGACGGTGATGTCGGCGTACATGCCGGGGCGCAGCAGGCCGCGGTCGCGCAGGCCGAGCTTCTGGGCGGGGAGCGAGGTCATCTTGCGCACGGCGTCCTCGAGCCGCAGGACCTTGTCGTCGCGGACGTAGCGGCCGAGGACCCGCGGGAAGGTGCCGTAGGCGCGCGGGTGGGTCGAGGACAGCCCGAGGACTCCCTCCGGCGACACGCCGCTGGCGTCGCAGTTGAAGGCCACCCACGGAGTCGCCATGGCGACGCGCACGTCCTCCTCCGACATCGCGAAGTAGACGCAGCTGACGGCCCCGTTCTCCTCGACCAGCAGGTCGAACATCGCGTCGAAGGGATCGACGCCGCGCATCGTCGCGATCTCGCTGAGGCGCTTCCCCTGGTACTTCTTGTTGGCCGGGGTGGCGACGCCGACGACCAGGACCCCCTCCGGGCCGCCGACGTTGTGGAACAGGCTCTCCCAGCCGCCCGACGGGTTCTCGACCTCCTTGCGGATGCGGTCGCGCTCGGCGGGGTCCTTGAGGCGGGCCACCAGCTTCGCGACGCCCCCTTCCGAGGCGGTCGGCGGCAGGCTGGCGGCGAGGCCGGTCGCCGCCGCGGGATAGGGATAGATGTCGGCGGTCATGTCGATGCCGCGCGCGCGGGCCGACTCGATCTCGGCGACGATCTCCTTCATCCGCCCCCAGTTCTGCCGGCCGGCCGCCTTGAGGTGCCAGATCTCGACCGGGACGCCGGCCTCCTCGCCGATCGTCTCGGCCTCCTTCAACGCGGGGATGATCCCCTCCGCCTCGTTGCGGATGTGCGAGGCGTAGATGCCGCCGTACTTCGCGGCGACCTTGGCGAGCTCGACGAGCTCGTGGGTGTCGGAGAAGCTGGCGGGCGGATAGATCAGGGACGACGACAGGCCGAAGGCGCCGGACTCCATGGCGCGCGCGACGTGGAGCTTCATCGCGTCGAGCTCGACGGGGGTCGGCAGCCGGTTGTCGCTCTTGATCACCGCCTGGCGGACCTGGGTCGCGCCGACCATGTGGGCGAAGTTGATCGCCGAGCCTTTTCCCTTCACGCGCCGGAAGTAGCCGTCGAAGTCGCGCCAGTCGACGGTCAGCTTGTACTCGGCGATGCCCGGCATCAGGTCCTCGATGGTGAACGCCGTCTGCGGCGCGACCGAGCCCCCCTCGCCGGTCAGCTCGGTCGTGATCCCCTGGGTGATCTTGCTGCGCACGTGCGGGTCGACCAGGACGGTGATCTCGGACTGGCCGAGCAGGTCGATGAAGCCGGGGGCCACGACCAGCCCTCGGGCGTCGATGGTGCGCCGCGCCCGGGCCTTCGCGAGGTTGCCGACAGCGGCGATCCGGTCGCCGCGTATCGCCAGGTCCCCCTTGAACCAGGGGTTGCCCGAGCCGTCGACGATCCGTCCGCCGCGCAGGATGACGTCGTAGGTCTCGGGAGGGGTCGTGGGGTCGGAGATCCCCGCGGGGGCGGCGGCGGTCGCTGCCCCGGCCCGCGTCGCCGCGGCGAGAAGGGCACAGAGAATCACGGCGCTCGTTCCCCTTGGCCTCATGGCGTCTCCTTGTCGAGCTTCGGGCCGGCCACCACGAGGACGTGGCGGCCCAGCGTGAGGTAGCGCTCCGCCGCGTCCTCAACCTGCGCCCGGGTCACTTCCCGGATGAGGCGCGGCAGTTTTTCGGGGTAGTCGATCCCCTGGCCGAAGAACTCGGCGTCGGCGAGGACCGACGCCGACTCGGGGTTGGTCTCCATGCGGCGCGGGATCGAGGCGGCGAGAGCGCTCTTCGAGTCCTTCATCTCCGCCGCGGTCACTCCGCGCCGCCGCAGGTCCTCGATGGTCTTCCGCATCAGGTCGATCGCCTTCCGGACGTTCTGGGGGGCCACACCCCCGCGGACCGCGAGCGGGCCGGCGCCGATCCCCGCGGTGAACCGGGAGTAGACGTAATAGGCGAGACCGGCCCGATCGCGGATCGACTTGCCGAGGCGGCCGCCGAGGGCGAACTCCCCCAGGATGTTGTTCAGGACCAGGAGCGCCGGCAGATCGGGCGACAGGCGCCTGATTCCGGGGAAGCCGAGGCCGATATCGGCCTGCGTCTTGCCGTCGATCGGGCGCGACACGACGATCTCGCGCGTCCGGGCGGGAGCTTCCGGAATGACGGCGCGCGACACCCTGGGCCCCGTCCAGGAGGCGAACAGCCCGGCGACGAGGTCCATGGCCCGACGCGCGTCGAGGTCGCCGGCGAGACTGAGGACGGAGCCCCCTGGGCCGATGCGGGCGCGGTGGAAGGCGGCCAGGTCGCGGCGTTCGATGCTCTCGATGCTGGCGCGCGTCCCGAGGCGCGGGTTCCGGTACGGGTGCCCTTCGGGGAAGATCGTCTCGGCCAGGGCCATTTCCGCGACCGCGGCCGTGTCCTGGTCGCGCTCGGCGATCGAGGTCAGGACCTGCCCCTTCTCCCGGCGCAGCTCCTCCTCCGGGAAGGTGGGTTCGGCGACCAGGATCCGCAGGCGCTCGAGGACGCCGGGCAGGTGCTGCGCCAGCAGGCGGATCCCGACTTCGAGCGTGTCGCGCCTGGCGCCGCACTCGAAGGACACCCCGAGATAGTCGAAGTAGTCGGCGATCGCCTCGGCCGTGAGAGACCCGGCGCCGCGGTCGAGCAGGTCTCCCGCCAGGGCCGCCGTCCCTTCCTTGCCCGGCGGATCGAAGGCGGCGCCCGCCTCCAGGACCAGGCGGATGGCGATCGATTTCGCGGCCCGGTTCTCGCGGGCGACGACGACCAGGCCGTTGTCGAGGGCGGCGCGCGAGGTGACGGCGCTCATGCGCGGGCTCCTCCGGACGGCGCGGCCGCCTGGATTTCCGAAGGACCGGCCGGCAGCAGGATCCCCACGGTCCGGCCGTCGGCGCGCAGCCGGGCGCGGGCCACCCGGGCGACGTCCTCGGCGCGGACGGCGGCCACCCGGCGCGGCAGATCCAGGAAGATCGTGTGGCTGGCGACGGTCTCGAAGAAGCCGAGCTGATGGGCCGCGTCGGTGGTGCTCTCCGACTCGAGCGCGTGGCGCGCCTGGAACTGGTTGACGACCCGCTCCAGGTCGCGGGCCGGGACGTCGCCACGGGCCAGGCGGTCGATCTCGGCCGTGAGGGCGGTCTCGATCCGGCCGGGCTCGATCCCCTCCTTCGCCGTCGCCGCGATCCGGTACAGATAGGGATGGCGGGTCGGCAGGAGAAATGTCGAGACGTCGCTCGCCAGGTTCCCCTCGATGAGCGCCTTGTACAGCCGCGACGACTTGCTCGGCCCGCGGCCGTGGTTGCCCGACCAGGCGTTCACGGTCGGGCCGCCCGCCAGGACGCCGTCCAGCACCAGCATCACGGCGAAATCCGGATCGGTCGCGGCCGGGGCGTGGAATGCCACGTCCAGGTAGGAGGCGCCGGAGGGGCGGCGGAGAGTCAGGCGGCGCTCCCCCTCCTGGCGCGGCTCGACGGTCCGGACGGCGGGGATATCGGCCCCGCGCGGAATGCGTCCGAAGTGGCGCCGCACCAGCTTCTGCGCCTCCCGCGTCGCGAAATCCCCCGTGACCACGAGGATGGCGTTGTTGGGCACGTAATACTGCCGGTAATGCGCGTACAGGTCGTCCCGCGTGATCGCCTGCAGGTCCGACAGGTAGCCGATCGTCGGCCAGCGGTACGGGTGCGCCTGCAGGGCGGTGCCCGAGACCTCCTTCTCGAGATACGAGCGGGGGTCGTTCTCTCCTCCCTGCAGCTCGGAGATCACCACGGTGCGCTCGCGATCCACCTCGGTCTTCGAGTACAGGCACTCGCTCATGCGGGACGCCTCGAGCCGCAGCATCCCCTCCAGCGCGTCGCTCTGCACCGTCTCGAGGTAGGTCGTGACGTCGAGCCAGGTGTAGCCGTTCCAGGTCCCGCCGGCCAGCTCGATCAGGCGGGTGATGTCCTTCTTGGGGATGGTCTTCGTCCCCTTGAAGTTCATGTGCTCGACCCAGTGGGAGATGCCGGTGATCCCCGGGCGCTCGTCGCGCGAGCCGACGCGGTACCAGCACCAGACCGAAACGACCGGCGCCTGCCGCATCTCGCGCAACAGGACCGTCAGCCCGTTGGGGAGCCTCGTCGCCGTGATCCCGCTTCGCTTGCCGTGGTTCATGTCCGCCTTCCTGTCGCCGCGGCGACCAGGCTCCCGGCCCCGCTGCGCCGGGCGAGCACGCCGGCGTGCAGCGCCAGGCCCAGGTAGATGCATCCGCCGATCAGGAGCGTGGCCCGCAGATCGATGGCGGTCAGGGCGCCGCACAGGATGGGCCCGAGGGCCCCGCCCAGCATCGCCGTGCTCGACAGGATGCCGTACCCGAGGGCGCGCGATGCCCGCGGGATGAGACTGCCGCCGAGAGTGTATCCGAGCGTCATCGCCCCCCCGACCGCCAGTCCGAGCAGGATGCGCAGGATCGCGAACGAGGCGATCGAGCGGCAGAACGCCATCGGCACGATCAGGATGGACGACGCCGCCAGGCTGAGACGCAGGAGCCC
>DATNEZ010000596.1:0-4965 GCA_035606645.1 Binatia bacterium | reverse complement strand
CCCGAAGGTCCTGGACGAGCTCGACTCCCTGCTGTCGCGCAACCGGATCTGGATGAACCGCACGCAGGGGGTCGGCCGCATCAGCAGCAGGGACGCGATCGCCATGAGCCTGACCGGGCCCAACCTGCGCGGCTCGGGCGTGGCCTACGACGTGCGCAAGACCGAGCAGTACAGCGGCTACGAGACGTACGAGTTCGACGTGCCGATCGGCAAGCAGGGGGACGCCTACGACCGCTACCTCGTGCGCCTCGAGGAGATGCGCCAGAGCGTGCGGATCCTCGACCAGGCGTTGCGCCGCCTGCCGGACGGGCCGGTCTCCGTGCAGGACCCGAAGATCACCCTCCCTCCGAAGGAGCGGGTCCTCACCAGCATGGAGGAGCTGATCGAGCAGTTCATGCTGGTCACCGAGGGGATCAAGGGCCCGCTCGGCGAGGTGTATCACGCCATCGAGGCCCCGAAGGGGGAGCTCGGGTTCTACATCCGGAGCGAGGGGGACAAGTCCCCCTACCGGCTGCACATCCGCTCGCCGTCCTTCATCAACCTTCAATCGATCGAAAAGATGGCGGTCGGCGGGCTCCTGTCCGACCTGATCGCCGTGGTCGCCAGCCTCGACCCCGTCATGGGGGAGGTCGATCGGTGAGCCTTCCCGTCCGCCCGGAGACCGACCGCCGCATCGACGATCTCCTGGCGCGCTTTCCGCAGAAGGGATCGGCGCTCCTGCCCGCCCTCTACCTGATCCAGGAGGAGACGGGGTGGGTGTCGGAGGCCTCGATGGAATACGTCGCCGGGAAGATCGGCCTGTCCCCGGCGTTCGTGTCCGGCGTCGTGTCGTTCTACACGATGTTCCACAGGCAGCCGCCGGGCCGCCATCATGTCCAGATCTGCCGCACGCTGCCGTGCGCCCTGCGCGGCGCGGACGCGCTGATGGCGCACGCCGCGAAGCGCCTGGGGGTGAAGGACGGCCAGACGCGCGCCGACGGCGTGTACTCGCTCGCGTCCGTCGAATGCCTGGGCGCCTGCGACCGGGCCCCCTTCGTGCAGATCAACGACCGCGAGTTCGGTCCGGTCGACCCGGCCGCGTTCGACGACATCCTCAAGAGGCAGGAATAGACGCATGGCGTACGAGCCGCTCCTGACGCGCAACATCCACAAGCCGGGCTCGGAGACCCTCGACGGCTACCTGGCCTCCGGCGGCTACCAGGGGCTCCGGCGCGTGCTGAAGGAGTTCACTCCCGAAAAGTTCGTGGAGGAAGTGAAGGCCTCCGGGCTCCGGGGGCGGGGCGGCGCCGGCTTCCCGACCGGGATGAAGTGGGGGTTCCTCCCGAAGGGGAAGGAGAAGCCGCGCTACCTGTGCATCAACGCCGACGAGAGCGAGCCGGGCACGTTCAAGGACCGCCTGCTCATCGAGAAGGATCCGCACCTGGTGCTGGAAGGGATCATCGCCGCGGCCTACGCCATCGAATGCCACCTGGCGTTCTTCTACATCCGCGGCGAGTTCCACCAGGGATGCCGCACCTTCGAGAAGGCGATCGCCGAGGCGCGCGCCCGGGGCTTCCTCGGGAAGAACATTCTCGGAAGCGGCTTCGATCTCGAGGTCCTCGTCTACCGGGGCGCCGGCGCCTACATCTGCGGAGAGGAGACGGCGCTCCTCGAGTCGCTCGAAGGGAAGCGCGGCTACCCCCGCATCAAGCCTCCGTTTCCCGCCATCGTCGGCCTGTACGGCTGCCCGACGATCATCAACAACGTGGAGACGCTGGCCAACGTGACCCTGATCGCCGAGCGCGGGGCCGCCTGGTACGCCGCCATCGGGCGGCCGAAGAACACCGGGCCGAAGCTCTTCTGCATCTCGGGGCACGTGAAGCGCCCCGGCGTGTACGAGGCCCCCCTGGGCATTCCCTTCCTGGAGCTCCTGAACGAGCGCGCCGGCGGCATGCTGCACCCGTCCCGGCCGCTCAAGGCGGCGGTCCCCGGCGGATCGTCCATGAAGATCCTGCCGGCCTCGAAGTGCGACGTCCTTCTGGATTTCGACTCGCTGGCCGCCGCGGGGACCAGCCTCGGCTCCGCGGGCGGCATGGTCATGGACAGCAGCACCTGCATCGTCGGGGCGCTCCTGAATCTGGCGCGGTTCTACGCCCACGAGTCGTGCGGGCAGTGCACCCCGTGCCGCGAGGGGACCGGATGGATCGTCAAGATCCTGGCCCGCCTCGAGCGCGGGGACGGGCGGCCGGAAGACGTCGACCGGCTCGCGGACATCGCCTTCCGTATCGAGGGGAACACCGTCTGCCCCTTCGGCGAGGCGATCGCCTGGCCGGTCGACTCGTACGTGAAGGCGTTCCGCGGGGAGTTCGAGGATCACGCCGTGCGCCGGCAGGCGTGCGCCATGCGCGCCGGCGACGGGGCCTGAGGGAGACGATGGGCGATCCCGAGACGATTGAGCCAAGACTGAGCCCGCCGCCGCACCAGCCGAACGTGCCGGCGCCGGGCGCTGCCACCGTCGCGCCGGCCGCCGCGGCCACGCCGGCTCTGCCGCAGGCCGGGCCGGACGAGGTGGCCCTCCTGATCGACGACCGACCGGTCGTCGTGCGCAGGGGGGCCACCGTCCTGCAGGCGGCCGAGAAGGCCGGGATCCTGGTGCCGCACTATTGCTACCACCCGGGAATGAGCATCGCCGGCAACTGCCGCATGTGCCTGGTCGAGGTCGAGAAGATGCCGAAGCTGCAGATCGGCTGCGCCACGGTGGCGGCGCCCGGGATGGTGGTGCGCACGAACAACGAGCGCGTCCGTGGCGTGCGCGCCGGGATCCAGGAGTTCCTGCTGATCAACCACCCGCTCGACTGCCCGATCTGCGACCAGGCGGGGGAGTGCCGGCTGCAGTCGTACGAGAAGGACTACGGCCGCGGATACAGCCGGTTCGCCGAGGAGAAGGTCCACTTTCCCAAGCGCTACGACATCGGCCGGAGCGTCCTGTTCGACGCCGAGCGCTGCATCAAGTGCACCCGCTGCATCCGCTTCTGCGACGAGGTGAGCCAGAGCCACGAGCTGGCGCTGTTCAGCCGGGGCGACCACGCGATCGTCGGCGCGTTCCCCGGCCGGCCCCTGGACAACCCGTATTCCGGCTGCACCGCGGACGTCTGTCCCGTGGGGGCCTTGACCTGGAAGCCGTTCCGCTTCAAGGCGCGCGTCTGGTTCCTGAAGAACGTCCCGTCGGTCTGCGCCGGCTGCGCGCGCGGCTGCAACGTCAACGTCGCGACCTTCCGCAACCGCATCCACCGGATGACGCCGCGCGTCAACGCGGACGTGAACGCCTACTGGATGTGCGACGCCGGCCGGCAGTCCTACGACACGCTCTACAGCCGCCCGCGCTTCGAGCGGCCGATCGCGCGCGGGCTCCCGGATGCGACGGCGGACCAGGCGCTCGACCGGGCGGCGGCGCTCCTGCGCGACACGGCGAAAACCGGCGGCAAGGGGGCCGTGGCGGCGATCGTCTCGGCGCGCCTGTCTCTCGAGGACCTGTACGTGGCGAAACGGGTCCTCGGCGAGCTGGCCGGTGTCACGCGCCTGGCGATTCCGTCCCACGAGGAAGGCGAAGATGACCACCTGCTCATCCGCCGCGACAAGACGCCGAACGCCAGGGGGGCCGAGCTCCTGGGTCTCGGCGCCCCGTCGTCCGAGCGCGTCAAGGAGATCCTGGACGACGTCGCCTCCGGGCGGGTGAAGGGGCTCGTCGTCGTGGGCGAGGACCTGCTCGCGCTCCCGGGAGTCTCGCCGGCCCTGCTCGACCGGCTCTCCGCCCTCGTCGTCCTCGACGCCTGGAAGAGCCCGACGGTGGATCGCGCCCACGTGGCGCTCCCGTCCTGCGGGTACGGCGAGTTCGAAGGGACGATGGTCAACTTCCAGGGACGGGTGCAGCGGCTGCGCGCCGCGCTCCGGCCGCCGGGGGAGGCCGACCCCGCCTGGCGCATCCTGCGCGAGCTGGGGCGACGCTTCGGCCTGACGAGCGAGTACGCCACGGCCCGGGAGATCTTCGACGAGATCGGCGCGAAGGTCCCGGCCTTCTCGGGACTCACCTTCCGCGCGCTCGGCGATCTCGGCGCGCCGGCTCCCGGCGGCGCCACGCCCGGCCCCGCGGGCGCAGGCGCGTCGGGAGGCCCGGGCGCCCCGCGGGCGGGGGCGTGATGGATCCGGCCGTCGCGCGGGTCCTCGTCGAGAGCACGGTCAAGATCGCCCTGTTCTTCTTCGTGGTGCTCACGGTCATCGCCTACATGACCTGGGTCGAGCGCCGCGTCTCGGCCTGGATCCAGGACCGCCGGGGCCCGAACCGCGTCGGGCCGTTCGGCCTCCTGCAGCCGCTCGCCGACGGCATCAAGTTCCTGTTCAAGGAATCGATCGTGCCGCCGCACGTCTACAGGCCGGTCTACCTCCTGGCCCCGGCGCTGATCTTCATCCCGTCCATGGTCACGCTGTCGGTCGTGCCGATCGGCCCGGCCGTGAGCCTGTTCGGTTGGAACATTGCGCTGCAGGTCGCCGACGTCGACAACGGCATCCTGGTCATCCTGGCGTTCGCCTCGATGGGGGTGTACGGCATCGCCCTCGCGGGCTGGTCGTCGCAGAACAAGTACTCCCTGATGGGGGGCCTGCGATCGTCGGCCCAGCTCATCTCGTACGAGCTGGCGATGGGGATCACCGTCGTCGGGGTCCTGATGACCACGGGGTCGCTGCGGCTGAACGACATCGTGACGCACCAGATCGAGCACGGCTGGAACGTCCTGTACCAGCTCCCCGGCTTCCTGATTTTCCTGATCGCGGCGTTCGCCGAGTCCAACCGCCTGCCGTTCGACCTGCCCGAGGCGGAGACCGAGCTGGTCGCCGGATACCACACCGAATACTCCGGCATGCGCTTCTCGATGTTCTACATGGCCGAGTACGTCAACATGATCACGGGGTCGGCGCTGGCCACGACCCTGT
>DATNEZ010000587.1:0-6665 GCA_035606645.1 Binatia bacterium | reverse complement strand
CAAGGTGTGGGTGGAGGCCTTCCGATGAGCACCGCCGGCGTCACGATCATGGCCTATCACTGGATCGATCCCGACCCGGGCGTCAGGCTCCGCGAGTGGGGCCTGACTCCCGAGGCGTTCGAGGCGCAGATGACCGCGCTGGCCGCGGGCGGGTACCGGGTCCTGCCGATGATCGACGTGCTCGAGATCGCGAGCGGCCGGCGCGCCGCCCCGCCGAGGTCGGTCGCGCTCACGTTCGACGACGGGTACCTGGGACTGCTCGACCACGCGCTGCCGGTCCTGAAACGGTTCGGGTTCCCGGCAACCTTCTTTCTGGTGAGCGATCGCGTCGGTGGGACCAACGCCTGGGATGCCGGTCACGGCGACGCTCCGCGTCGCCTGATGGGCTGGAGCGAGGCGGCGACGCTCGTGGCCGAGGGGATGGAGATCGGATCGCACAGCCGGACCCATCCGCAGCTGACCGGGCTCTCCGAGGCCGAGATGGAAGGCGAGATACGAGGCTCGAAGGAGACGATCGAAGACCGCCTGGGACGGCCGGTGCGCCTGTTCTCCTACCCCCACGGCCAGGAGGACGGCAGGACCCGGCGGCTGGTCGCCTCGGCGGGCTATGCCGGCGCCGTCACCAGCGTGTCGGGCGGCAACCCCCCGGGCGTGGACCCGTACAGGCTGCGCCGCAGCGAGATCGGCTTCTACGACACGCCCTGGTCCTTTTCCTTCAAGGCCCGGACCGGGTTCGGCGTCCGCGGGTGGGCCGCCTCGACGGCGGGCGACGTGCTGCGCCTCATCGTCCCGAGCGCGCGGGGGGCGGCATCTTGAGCCTTCCGCTTCTCTCGATCGTCGTGCCGACCTACAACCGTCGACACATCCTGTCCCGGACCCTCCCCTCGCTCCTCGGGCAGAACGACCCGGGGGCGGACTACGAGGTGATCGTCGTCGTGGACGGGTCCACCGACGGGACCCTGGAGATGCTGGACCGGAAGGACTGGGGTCCGAGGCTCCGCGTGGTCCGGCAGCCCAACCGGGGACAGGCCAGGGCCCGGAACCATGGGGCCGAGGAGGCGCGCGGGGAGATCCTGCTGTTCCTGGACGACGACATGATCGCCGCTTGCGACCTGCTCTCCGTCCATCGCGAAGCGCACGGGACCTCCAGGGAGCGCGTGGTCCTGGGACAGATGGGGCTTGCCGCCGGGGTGCGCCGCTCCTTCCTGAAGCAGGGGGTCGCGGACTGGGGCAGGGAGTTCGCCGAGCGGGTGTCGGCGCCGGGTTACGCGTTCCGGTTCGACGACTGGCATTCCGGCCACGCCTCCATCGCGCGATCCCTGTTCCTGGGCGTCGGCGGGTTCGACGAGGCGTTCGTGGCCTACGGGAACGAGGACTACGACCTGGGGATGCGGTTGATCCAGCGCGGGGCCGACATGCGTTTCGAGCCGCGGGCAGAGGCGGTGCAGATCTACGACAAGACCTTCACCGCCTGGCTTCGCGATGTCAGAAGCGTCGGCCGCGCCGACGTGTTCCTGGCGGGGAAGCACCCGGCGATCTCGCCGGCGCTTCGCCTGTCCGGACAGGAAAGGCATCCCCTCAAGCGCCTGGCGCGCCGGTCCGGCACGTCGTCGTTCGACTGGAGCGCGGGCGCCTGGACGGTTCTGACCTGGACGCTCATCGTGGCGGAGCGGCTGTCCCTGCGCGGGGCCTTGCTGGGCCATGCCCAGTCCCTGATGGGGGAGCGGGCCTACTGGCGCGGTGTGCGGGACGCCCGGCGGCCGAGGGTGTCGATCGGTACTGCGGCCCTGAAGCGGCCGTGGAGAGCGGCGTGACGATGCCGAAGATTTCCGTGCTGATCGCCACGGCGGATCGCCCGGCCCTCCTGGCCGGACTGCTGAAGAGCCTGTCCGCCACCCGCTACGCCGAAGCGGAAGTCCTGATCCTGGATCAGAGCCGCCAGGAGACGAGGCAGGAATTCGGCGGGGACGGAATGCCGATCCGGTTCTTCCGCTGCGCGCGCCGGGGGAAGAGCGCGGCGCTCAACCTCGGGGTGCGCGAGGCCCGGGCCCCATGGCTCGCCTTCACCGACGATGACTGCCTGGTGGCCGAGGACTGGCTCCGGGTGATCGACCGGGCGGCCCGTGAGTCCGGGAGCGGCTGCGCCCTGACCGGCCGGGTCGTCGCGGGCAATCCGGAAGGAGAGGCGGTGACCGCCCCGTCCCTCCGCGAGGAGGTTCGCGAAACGACATTCACCGCGCCGACGTTCCGGGACGTGCTGTTCGGAAACAACATGGCCATCCCGGCGGACCTCCTGCGAAGGGCCGGGAGCTTCGACGAGGGGCTCGGCCCTGGGACGCACGCCCCCGCGGCCGAGGACAACGATCTGGGATACCGGCTGCTCCGGGCCGGGGCGTCGATCCGCTACGTGCCGGGGATGCTGGTGACCCATCGATCCTGGCGGAGCGGGCCGGACCAGGTGAAGGTCTTCGGCGGATACGGCGTGGGGCAGGGGACCTTCTACGGCAAGCACGTCCGCCGCGGGGACCTGCACATGGCGGCGCGCATGGCCCGGAACCTCTGGGACGCGGGGCGCGATCTCGGGGGGGCGATCCTCCTGGGCCGGCGGCAGGACGTCCTGGCCAGCGGGGCGTTCGCCCGCGGGCTCGTCCGGGGTTTCCTGCGGGCCGCCTGGTCCGGCAACAGCGGACGGTCGCGATCGGCCGCCCTGACGGAGAGGCCGTGAGCGCGTCCGTGACTCAGGTCGCACGGAACGGGGCGGAGGCCGTGGAGGCGGCGCGAGTCGCCCGCCGCATCGCCAGCCCCCGGCTCTGGCAGTACGACTACCTGATGCTGGACGAGATCGCGGCGGGCCTCGGCCGACAGGCGGCGGCCCTCAACGGCAAGACCGGGATCGACATTCTGGACGTGGGATGCAAGTACAAGCCCTATCGCGCCCTGTTCGCCGGACGGGCCTCGCGCCACGTCGGCGTCGATCTGGATCGCTACCGGGGAGTCGAGGTCCAGTCGCATGCGGCCCGCCTGCCGTTCGCGGACGACTCCTTCGACCTGGTCCTGTGCACCCAGGCGTTCTACCTGATGGAGGACTTCCGCCAGGTCCTCGCCGAGTTCGTGCGGGTGACGCGCCCCGGCGGCCGGATCCTCCTGACCACCATCGGCATCTGGCCCTATCCGCCTGCGGTCCGGCTGCATCGCTGGAGCCGACGCGAGCTGGAAGAGGTGCTGGGCGAGTTCGGCGAGACGCGGGTGGAGGAGAACGGCGGGTACCTGCGGCTGGTGCCGCAGCTGGCCAATGCCGCCCTCGCCATGGGAGTCGAGGGGTACCTCGTGCGCCGATATGGCCGCGCGGGACGCCTGGCCGCAGCACCGCTGAAGGGGGTCTACCTCGGGCTGAACCTGCTCGCGCTGTCCGGAGAGCGGATGGTCCGGGCGGCGGCCAGGGCGGGCTTCGGAGTGGCGCGCACGCTTCAGGACCTGGACAGTCACCTGGCGATCAACTACCTGGCCGCCGTGACGCCGCGCAAATGAGGACTCACGATGTCGTATGACCTGGCCTCCAGGCTGAAGGGGATCCTGCTGAAGACCGGACCGATGTTCATGTCCGATCGATGGGCGGCCCCCCGGATGCTCACCTTCATGATGACCTACCGCTGCAACCTGCGCTGCACCATGTGCTGGCAGTGGGGGCAGCAGGGGCTCTTCCACGATCTCGGCAAGGAGCACGAGCTGCAGCAGCTCGACCTCAAGACCCTCCGCGCGGTCATCGACGACGTGGCCGACGATGGGACCGGCGTCTTCCTCTGGGGCGGGGAGCCGTTCCTCCACCGGGACCTGATGGCGTTCGTCGAGCACATCAAGCGGAGGGGGCTCTACTGCAGCATCAATACCAACGGCACCTACCTGCCGAGGGAAGCGAAGCGCCTCGTCGAGCTCGGGGTCGACGCCATCATGGTCTCGGTGGACGGCCCGAAGGAGATCCACGACAGCATCCGCGGCATGGACGGCTCGTTCCAGCGCATCGCCGAGGGGATCCAGGCCGTGCGGGAGGCGAGGAACGGCCACGCGGGCAAGCCCGAGATCATCGTGAACACCACCATCTCCCCGGGAAACCAGGAGGCGCTGCTCGCCACGTACGAGACGGTCGAAGCGATGGGGGCGGACCGGATGATCCTGTCCCAGCTCTGGTTCACGACCGAGCAGATCGGGCGGGCCAACGAGGCGTACTTCCGGGAAAAATTCAACGCCCACGCCGGGTCCTGGCGCGGATTCGTCATGGACGCCTCGGTCCTCGACGCAGAAAAAATCGGACAGCAGATGCAGGCCATGTCGCTGCGCAAGAGCCCCATGAAGCTGGGGTTCCTGCCGGACCTGCACCCGGGGCAGGTGGGGGACTACTACGCCCGCCCCAGCGAGGCGTTCGGCAAGACCCGCTGCTACGTGCCGTGGCTGGAGGCCGAGATCCTGCCGAACGGCGACGTGACCCCGTGCTCCGACCGTCCCGATCTGATCGTCGGCAACGTCCGGAAGGAGCGCTTCCTGGACATCTGGAACAACGAATCCTACCAGTCGTTCCGCCGCGCGATGCGGGAGGACGGGCTCTTCCCTTACTGCTCCCGCTGCTGCGGACTGTGGTCCCATTGATGAAGACGAAGACGACGACCCCGCTGGAGGTTTCGGTTCTCATCTGCACGCGCGATCGAAGCGCGCTGCTCGAGGGGTGCCTGGACTCCGTCCTGGGCTGCACACCGCCTCCCGCCGAGGTCATCGTGGTGGATCAGAGCCGTGACGAAGAGACCCGGTCGGTCGTCGACCGCAGGCAGGGGAGCGCGACGCCGATCCGCTGCGTGCGGGGGATCGGCACCGGGCTCTCCCGCGCCAGGAACCAGGGGATCGCGGAATGTGCCGCCCCCGTGATCGCCTTCACCGACGACGACTGCAAGGTCGACCCGGCGTGGCTCGAGGCGTTGACCGAGCCGCTCCGGTCCGGACGGGTGGATGCGGCGGTGGGCCGGACCCTGCCGGAGGTCAGGGCCGGCGGCGCGGAGGAGACGTCCTCGTTCTACGCCCCGATGGGGAGCCCGGTCTTCTCCAGGCGGACCCACCCGTGGCGCGTGGGAGGAGGCGGGAACTTCGCCGCCACCCGCGACCTCCTCCGCCGGACCGGCCCTTACGACGAGCGGTTCGGACCGGGCGCCCCCCTGGAGAGCGCCGAGGACATGGACCTGATCCACCGGCTCCTGCGGGGGGGAGGACGGCTCGTCTATTCCCCCAAGGCGGTCGTCTGGCACCGGTCCTGGCGCACGGCTCCGGAGAATCGACGCCTCTCGCGGGCCTACGGCATCGGGGCGGGCGCCTACTTCGCCAAGCACTTCCTGGCAGGGGACTGGATCAGCGGGTGGCGATTCGTGGATCGCGTGGCCATTCGGACCGTCCACCTCGTGATTGCGGCGTGCACTCTCAACCGGCGCGGGATCTCCGAACAGGCCATCTACGTGGCCGCCCTCTTCGAAGGGGCCGGGCGGCTGCTTCGAAGCGGCCGATCGAGCGCGGCCGGTGTCGTGGATCTCAAGGGCGGGGCGGCATGAGCGACCAGGCCATGGCGTCACCGCTCCTGACCTCTTCGGCCGGCATCGCGCGGCCCATGGGATGGATACGGCGATCCTCGGTCGGCCGGGAAGGCCTGGCCCTGATCCTCGGGATCGCGGCGTTCGCCCTGGCCATCGGCCCGGGACTGCGCGAAACCGGAACCCCCCCGGGATGGGATCAGTCGGTGCACCTGCGCGACAGCGTCGTCTACGAGCGCATCCTGCGCGATCCGTCGGCGCTGGGGGGCGGCGTGTTCGGCGCGATCCTGCACGGCTCCGAGGAGTACCCGCTGCTGACCCCTTCCGGCTACTACCCGCCCCTGGTGCCCGGGGTCACCGCTCTCCTGTACCTGGCGGCCGGCCGGTCCTATGCCGCGGCGATGGCCACGCAAATCCTGTTTCTCGTCCTCCTGGTCCTCGGCACGTGGGGCCTGGGGAACCGGCTCGTGGGGAGACCTGCGGGGCTCCTCGCCGCGATGATGCTCCTGGCGGCCCCCGGGATCCGGCTCAGCGCCTCGGAATACATGCTCGATCTGCCCCTGGCCGCTCTGGTCGTGGTCGCCGCCTGGATGCTCCTGGCGAGCGACGGCTTTCTCCGGCTGGACAGGAGCCTCGCGTTCGGGCTGATCGCGGGGGCCGGGATGCTGATCAAATGGACCTTCTTCATCTTCCTGGCGGTGCCTTTCGCCTGGTGCCTGATCGCCGGCCTCGCCGTCAGGGAACAGGACCCGCGGCATCGGGGCCGCCGGCTGGCCCATGGCGCGCTCGCGCTCCTGGCGGGCACGGCCGTCGCGGCCCCCTACTACCTGCCGATCCTGCCGATCCTCGTCATGAAGACGGTCGTTCACGCCGGAGGGGCGGCGGACGGCTTCGCCTCGCCGTTCACGCTCGATTCGATGGCGTTCCACCTGGAGTCGCTGCCCCGCAAGCTCTTCGGCTGGCCCTTGACGATCGCCGCGGCCGCCGGGACGCTCGCGTTCCTGCGGGTGGGAACGGACTCGGGCCGCGGCCGGCGGTTCCTCCTGACCTGGGCGCTGGCCCTGTACGGGATCTTCACGTTCGCCGTGGCGAACAAGCAGT
>DATNEZ010000583.1:0-2168 GCA_035606645.1 Binatia bacterium | reverse complement strand
AATCGAGGTCGGCATCGACGCACGGGGTATCGGGCACGATGCCTCCCCCGGCGGATGGCGCGGGCGTCGACGATCGGGCCGGCCACGAAGCCAGCGCCAGCCACAGCATCAGGACGGGTACCCGCCGAGAGACACCGCTCGTCATGTCGGCACGACCCCGATTGGTCGGGTGGATTGGGCTGGGCGGAGTATACGCCCGTTTTGCGCTGTGCGGCCCGGACCGGCCCGTCAGCGCGGGGAGGGTTTCCCGGGCGTCGGCGCGGCGCCGTCAGGGGCCGGAGCGTCGATCCAGCGCAGGGCGTCGTCGAGCAGGCGGAACAGGCCCTCGCGGACTTCCTTGAACTGGCGGTCCCCTCCGACGATCGGCGCGTACTTGTGGGGGCCGCGCGGGACGGCGCTCAGGGCCTTCGCCTCGGAATGCGTGTCGAGAGTGCCCTCGATCAGGGCGACCGGGATCGGCGCCATCCTGCGCAGCTCGGCCTCGACGTCGAAGACCTCGTCAGGCGGGCTCTCCATGCGGAGCTGGATCGAGACCCGGAAGACGCTCGCCCCCTTCCGGTCGGGGGCGATGAGGACGATGCCGCGCACCCCCTCGGCGCCGACGCGGTTCAGGAGGTACGGAATGATCTCGGCCCCCGCCGCGAATCCGACCAGGACGACCGGGGCGTCCTTCCCCCTGCCGGACCGCTCGTTGAGGTAGCTCTTGAGGCGCTGGAACTCCGAGACCAGGGCCGCCGGCTCGATCTTCTGCGTGAAGTACTCCGGGGAGTCGATCCCCAGGACGTACCGTCCCGCGGCGGCCAGGAAGGATGCCGCATCCTGCTGCAGCGGGCGCCAGCCCCACTCGCCGGAATAAAAGAGGACGGGCAATCCCGCCGTGGACGGGCCCGCGGGGGCATGTCCGGTCCCCCCGGCGGACGGGGGGGAATACAGGAGGACCCGGAAGCTGGCGTTCCCCTGGGTCGGGAAGAGCCTCTGATCGGGGAGCTGGCGCTCCACCGCCCCGCTGGCGCCGGTGCCCAGGAGGACGGCGATCGCGCAGGCCGGGAGGACGCGCACTCCGCCGCCCACCCTAGGGATAGATGCCGCGGATGCGCGTCGCCTCGGCGACCCGGCCGACGGCGAGGATGTAGGCGGCGGCCCGCATGTGCACGTTGAACTTCTTCGCGATCGACAGGACTTCGTTGAAGGCCCGCGTCATGACCTTCTCGAGGTGATGGTTGACCTGGGCCTCCTCCCAGAAGAAGGCCTGCAGCGACTGCACCCACTCGAAGTAGGACACGGTCACGCCGCCGGCGTTCGCCAGGATGTCCGGGATCAGGAAGACGCCGTTCTTGTGCAGGATCTCGTCGGCGCCCGGCGTCGTCGGGCCGTTGGCCGCCTCGGCGACGATCTTGGCGCGAATCTTCCCGGCGTTCGCCAGGGTGATCTGGTTCTCCAGGGCGGCCGGCACCAGGATGTCGCACTCGAGCTCGAGGAGCCGGTCGTTGCTGATCGTATCGGCGTCGCGGAAGCCGCGCAGGGAGCCGGTGGTCTCCTTGTGCGCCAGGACCGCCGGGATGTTCAGCCCCTTCGGGTTGAGGATGCCGCCGCTGCTGTCGGAGACGGCGATGATCGAGGCGCCGTCCTCGCTCAGGAGGCGCGCCGCCACGCTGCCGGCGTTGCCGAAACCCTGCACGGCCACCTTCGCCCCCTTCAGGGAGATGCTTCTCTCGCGACAGGCCTCGCGCGTCACGAACTGCACGCCCCGGGCCGTCGCCTCGGCGCGCCCCTGGGAGCCGCCGATCTGCAGGGGCTTGCCGGTCACGACACCGAGCTGCGTCGCGCCGACCGTCATGGAATAGGTGTCCATGATCCAGGCCATCGTCTGCGCGTTGGTGTAGACGTCCGGGGCCGGGATGTCGCGCTCGGGGCCGATGATGATGCTGATCTCCGAGGCGTAGCGGCGGGTCATGTTCTCGAGCTCGCGCAGCGACATGTTCTTGGGGTCGCAGATCACCCCCCCCTTGCCGCCGCCGTACGGGATGTTGACCGTGGCGCACTTCCAGGTCATCCAGGAGGCCAGCGCCTTCACCTCGTCCAGGGTGACGCTGGGGTGGTAGCGGATGCCCCCTTTGGCGGGGCCGCGGGCCAGGTTGTGCTGCACCCGGTACCCCTCGAACACCTTG
>DATNEZ010000578.1:0-4416 GCA_035606645.1 Binatia bacterium | reverse complement strand
CCTTCGTCCCCCGGCGCTTCAGGGCCTGGATCAGGTTCTCGGGGATGCCGCACAGCCCGAACCCCCCGACCATGATCCTGGCGCCGTCCGGAATGTCCTGAATCGCCTCGTCGGCGTCCCGCACCACCTTGTTCATCGCTTCCCCCTGCCGGTCTCCCGCAGCTCGATCAGCACGCCGCCGGTCGAGCGCGGATGGATGAAGGCGATCCGGGAGCCCTCCGCGCCGGACCGGGGCTCGTTCCCCGCGGCCGGAAGCCCCGCGCTCCGGAACCGCGCGATCGCCTGGTCCAGATCGTTCACCTCGAAGCAGACGTGGTGGATCCCTTCCCCCCGTGTGTCGAGGAACTTCGCCACGTTCGTCGTGGAGCCCGGCAGCGGCTCGAGGAGCTCCACGCGCGTGCGGCCGGCGGGCAGGAGCGCCACGCGCACGCCCTCCCCCGCCACCTCCTCGATCCCTTCCAGCTCGAGGCCCAGGAGGTCACGGTACACCGCCAGGCGCTCGTCGATGCGCTTGACCGCGATGCCGATGTGGTCGAGGACCGCTTCCCCGACGGGGGCCCCCGGCCCGTGCCGGCGGTCGTCGAGGGTCTTGAGGACCTCCCGTGCCGCGGTGTAGGGATCCATCGTCCGGTCGAGCAGCCGCTCCGCGTAAGGGTCGCAGGCGCTCCCGTCCGACTCCTCCGTGCCCAGGCGCGCCATCAGCCGGTCGCGCAGGATCTCGGCGAAGCGCGCCGCGACGGCGGTGCGCCGGCGCTCTCTCAACCGGTTCCCCTCGCCCAGGAAGCGAGCGTGCCCCTCGATGGCCCGTCCCAGCTCCTCGATCCCTGTCCCGGCCGTCGCCACGGTCTTCACGATGGGGGGAGTCCAGGCGCGCTCGCCCCCCAGGGACAGAAGGCCCTCGAGGTCGGACGCCAGGCGGTCGGCCCCGGGATGGTCCGCCTTGTTGACCACGAACAGATCGGCGATCTCCAGGAGCCCCGCCTTGATCGCCTGGACGTCGTCCCCCTGGCCGGGGGTCAGGACGACCAGCACCGTGTCGGCCAGCCGGACGATGTCCACCTCGTCCTGGCCGACTCCCACCGTCTCGATCAGGATCGGGTCGCGCCCTGCGGCGTCCATCAGATCCACCGCATCGCGCGTCGCCCGGCTCAGCCCCCCGAACTGGCCGCGGGTCGCCATGGAGCGGATGAAGATCCCCTCGTCCAGCGTGTGCTGCTGCATGCGGATCCGGTCGCCGAGAACCGCGCCGCCGCTGAAGGCGCTGGAGGGATCGACCGCCACGACGCCGGGCGACGCGCCGCGCGCCCGGTGGTGGACGAGGAGGTGGTTGACCAGGCTGCTCTTGCCCGCCCCCGGGGGGCCGGTGATGCCGATCCGGGAGGCGCGCCCCGTGGAGGAGAAGACCTCGGAGAGGATCCGCTCGCCGCGCGCGCTCCCCTCCTCGGCCAGGGAGATGGAGCGCGCCAGGGCGGCCGCGTCCCCGCCGAGCAGCGCGCGCGCCAGGTCGTCCATCAGGAGGCCCGTGACTCCCCCAGGAGGAGGCGCGCGATGACCAGGCGCTGGATCTCCGAGGTCCCTTCTCCGATCGTGCAGATGCGGGCGTCGCGATAGGCGCGCTCCACCGGGTACTCCTTCACGTAGCCGTACCCCCCGTGGATCTGGACCGCCCGACCCGCCACCCGCACCGCCGTCTCCGAGGAGTACAGCTTGGCCATCGACGCCGCGCGCGTCACGTCCTTCCCCGCGTCCTTCAGGAACGCCGCCCGCTGCACCAGGAGGCGCGCGGCGTGGATCTCCATCGCGGAGTCGGCGAGCATCCACTGCACCGCCTGGAAGTCGGCGATCGGACGGCCGAACTGGCGCCGGCTCTTCGCGTACGCGGTCGCCTGCTCGAACGCCCCCTGGGCGATCCCGACCCCCAGCGCGCCGATCCCGATGCGTCCGCCGTCGAGGATGCGCAGCGCGTCGATGAATCCCTGGCCTTCCTGCCCGAGACGGTTGGCGTCGGGCACCCGGCAGTCGGCCATGACGATCTCGGCCGTGTCGGAGGCGCGGCAGCCCATCTTGTTCTCTTTCTTTCCGGCCCGGAACCCCTGCATCCCGGCCTCCAGGATGAACGCGGAGATCCCGTGCTTCCCGCGCGCCTTGTCCGTGACCGCGAACACGACCGCGGTGTCGCAGACCGAGCCGTGCGTCGCGAATGTCTTGCTGCCGTTCAGCACCCAGTCGCCGCCGTCCCGCACCGCGGTCGAGCGCGTCCCCGACGCGTCGCTGCCGGCGGTCGGCTCCGTCAGGCTCCAGGCGCCGATCTTCTCTCCCCTGGCGAGAGGCACCATGTAGCGCCGCTTCTGCTCCTCGTTGCCCGCCATGAAGATGTGGTTCGTGCAGAGGGAGTTGTGCGCGGCCACCGAGAGCGCGATCGATCCGTCCACGCGCGCCAGCTCCTCGATGACCAGGACGAAGTCGAGGTACTTCAATCCCGCCCCCCCGTACTCGGGCGGGAAGACCGCTCCCAGCATCCCCATCCCACCGAGCTTCTTCATGATGTCGCGCGGGAATTCCTGGGTCTCGTCGCGCTGGAGCGCCCCTGGTGCGATCTCCCGCTCGGCGAAGTCGCGTACGGTCTGGCGGGTCAGCTCCTGCTCTTCGGTCAGATGGAAATCCAAGCGAGCCTCCGGAGGAACAGCGTGGAGAAAGGAGGATTCTAGTGCAGCCCCGATCCCCGATCAAGAAGTCCGCGCGCCTGGCCATGCACCGCAGCGTGTCCGACTAGCGGCTTGGCGAAGCGTCATTTCTAAAGAGTGAAAGCAATAGACTTAGTGTATCTAACAAAATTACGCTAATATTACTTGATATCAGTACACTCAAGTTGTATATTACCGGCGTCCATAAGGAGGAAAAAACACATGACCCAGCTCCGGTGGGAACCCCTTAACGAGTTTCTGAGTCTGAGCGACAGGATGAACCTGATGCTCCACGGCCCTGCGATGCGCATTCTGACGCCGGTCGAGCCGGCGAGCGGCTGGCTCCCTCCGGTCGACATCCATGAAGAGACGGATCGATTCGTGGTTCAGGCCGAGGTCCCGGGAGTCCGCAGCGAGGACATCGACGTGAGCCTCGAGAACAACACGATCACCCTGCGGGGAGAGAAGAAGCAGGAAAAGGTCGTTGAGGGCGAGAACGCCTGCCGCCTGGAGCGCTTCTACGGCACGTTCTCCCGAAGCTTCGTCCTGTCGACCCGGATCAACCCCGAGCAGATCAAGGCCACCTTCAAGGATGGCGTGCTCGAGGTGATCGTCCCGAAGGCCGAGGAGGTCAAGCCTAAGCGGATCAAGATCCTCGCCACGGGCGACGCGAAGTAACGCAGTCTCTGCCATGGGCGCCGGCCTGCGGGCCGGCGCCTAGTCGGGCATTTTCTCTCTATAATGAGCGGGATGATGAGCCCGCGCCTCCTTCTGCCGGCGGCCCTGCTCCTGGCGGCTTGCGGCTCCGGCACCCGGCCGGATGTCCTCCTGATCACCGTCGACACCCTGAGGGCCGACCGGCTCGGCTGCTACGGCTACACCCGCTCCACCTCTCCTCATATCGATCGGCTGGCGGCCCGGGGAGTCCTGTTCGATCGCGCCTTCACGACACTTCCGCGAACGACTCAGTCGATGGCGTCCATCATGACCGGCCGCTACCCGAAGTCCCACGGCGCCCGAGGGCTCTTCTCGACTCTGTCCCCCGCCAACCAGACCGTCGCCGAGATCCTGCGGGAGGCGGGGTACGACACCGCCGCCTTCGCGTCGAACCTGTTCCTTCGTCCGGGCCAGGGGTTCGAGCAGGGCTTCGACCGGTACGACAATCCGGCGCCACGCTGGGAGGGGAACTCGGCCGGCGCAATCACCCGCGCGGCGGTGGAATGGCTCCGGACGCGCCCCGCCGATCGACCCTTCTTTCTCTGGGTGCACTACCTCGATCCTCACTGGACGTACCGGCCCGCTCCGCCGTTCGACCGGCGGTTCGATCCGGACTTCGCGGGGCCGTTCACGCTGTACGAGGACCTCGAGTCGAACCGCTTCACCAAGGGGCAGGTGATCTTCGAGAACCGTCTCCCCGCCCGGCAGGTCGAGCACGTGGCGGCCCTTTACGACGGAGAGATCGCCCAGGTGGACGCCGCTGTGGGGGACCTCCTGGCCGCCCTCCCCGACGCGGCGGCGCGCCCCCTCCTGACCGTCTTCACCTCCGACCACGGCGAGAGCCTCGGGGAGCACGGCTGCCACTTCGCGCACGGCGAGTACCTCTACCAGGAGACGCTGCGGGTCCCGCTGATCTTCGTCCTGCCCGGCGCCCTCGCGGCGGGAACCCGGGCGAGTCCCCTGGCGGAGAATGTCGACGTCGCCCCGACTCTCCTCGCCCTCGCCGGGATCAGCC
>DATNEZ010000565.1:0-3746 GCA_035606645.1 Binatia bacterium | reverse complement strand
CCGCAAGGCCAGGCTGTGATCCAGGCCGGTTCACCGATGAGATACCTGGTGAACTTCAGCGATCCGGGAATCGGCCTGAACTGGACCGGCCGGACGTTCAACGATTCCACGTGGCAGGGGGGCCAGTCGGGGGCACCGTACGGAGTGGGCTACGACACCGATGCGCCGCCCAACGCCTCGAACCTGATCAAGACGTCCGTGCCCGCCGGGACTTTCTCGGTGTACACCCGCGCGCGCTTCTCGATCCCCAACAGGTCACAGGTCAGGGGCCTCTTCCTCGGTGCCGACTTCGACGATGGCTTCGTGGCGTACCTCAATGGAAGAGAGGTGGCCCGATCGTCCATGCCGTCGGGCGACCCGGCGTGGAACACCGACGCCATCTCGCACGAGTCGAGCAACGGCGCGACCCCGGATTACGGAAAGCTGATCGACATCTCGGAGATCGGGCTCAACGAGCTGCGCGACGGGGTCAACATCCTGGCGATAGGAGTCTGGAACTCCGGTGCGCCGTCGTCCCCTGATCTGGTGCTCGTGCCGAAGCTCACCATCGCCCTGGACTGGACCCTGGAAGGCTCTGCCGACCCCTCCTGGTCCGTCGGCAGGTACGGAGTGGGCTATGAGACGGAGACGGCGCCGCCCAATGCCTCGAGCCTGATCCCGACCGCGGTGCCTCCGGGGACGCTGTCGATCTACACGCGGGCGCTGTTCCAGGTTTCCAATCCGGGGATGATCTCGGGCATGTTCCTGGGCGCCGACTATGATGACGGCTTCGTCGCCTATATCAACGGGGTGGAGGTGGCGCGCGCATCCATGCCTGCCGGGGCGCCGAACTGGAACACCGACGCCGCGCTGCACGAATCGAGCAACGGGGCCGCGCCGAACTTCGGGACGCCGATCGACATCTCGGCGTCCATCCCGCTACTGCACACCGGAAACAACATTCTGGCCGTCGGCGTCTGGAACAGCGGCGGACCGGCTTCCACCGACCTGGTCCTCGTGCCGCGGCTGGTCATCAACGGAAGGTGCGGCCCGTAGCCCTTGCCACCCCGCCCTGGCGAGGTGGCCGGGATGGGTGTATGCTGAAAGCAGCCGGCCCCTGCGGCTTTGGAGAGAATGGCATGAAGCGAACCCCGCCCCTCAACGTCACCTCGATTCTTCCTCTTGTTGCTGTTGCATTCGTCGTCGCGCTCACCCTCCTGCCCAGCCCCGCCTCGGCGGCATCCGACAGACCGGCGAGGATCGTGAGAGTCGACTACGTCCTCGCCCTCATGGACGCGGGGGTCGATCAGAAGGAGATCGTCCGGCGAATCGTCGAGAAGAACCTGGCTTTCGATCTGGAGCCCGACGACATCGGCCGCCTGCGCGAGGCGGGATGCGGAGAACCCCTGATCGAAGTCATGACCGCCGAGCAGGAGTCGCGCCCCTCCTCCGTTGAAGGCGACGCCTATGAACCGGGGTACACCAGCCTCTCGTTCTCGTTCGGCTATCCTTATTACTATGACCCGTACTCTCCGTACTACGCCTACTATCCGTACTACTCGCATTACGGCTACGCGCCGTACCGATACCGCGCCGGCTTCTACTCGGGTTACCGCCACTACTACCCGTCGCACTCGTACAACTATCGCTATGCTCCCCACGGCGGCTGGTCGTACCGGGGCGCGCCGCACGGCGGCAGCCCGAGGACGGCACCACATGGGGGGGGCAGGCCGGGATCCTCTCCGCGCGGATCACACCACTGAGATGAAAAAAGCCGCCGGGGACCTCCCCGGCGGCTCATTCACGAACGATCGGTCGAGGCTCAGTCCGCGGCGCAGGACAGCAGGTCGGCTGCGTCCTCGCAGATCTCGGGCATCTCGGTCCCGCCGTTCAGGCAGGGGCTGCCGGTGACGCCGGTGATGCCGCCGAAGTGGTGCAGCGCGATGACGTGCCCCGTGGCCGGATCGATGATGGGGGAGCCGGACGATCCGCCTTCGCTGTCGCAGGCATAGAAGTTCTGGCTGGAAGGGGCCACGCCCTTCAGGTTCTGGTCGACCGCGTCCAGCTGGCAGAGGGTCGCCTTGTCCGCGTCCTCCCAGACCCCGACCGTCTTGCGGCCCCCGCCGCCGTGCTGGATGAACCAGATCGGATCGCCGACCGCCGTCGCCTTGGTGGTCGGGATCAGCTCTCCCCAGGTCGCTTCGGGATTCCCCGGGATCGCCAGGAGCGTGTAGTCGAGGCCGTCCTTGTGCCCCTTCTTCCGGATGTTGTTGGTCTTCAGAAGGAGCCCGCCGTCGTACGAGGTGATGGGGGCATCGAGGCTGCCGCCGCAGCCTGTCGCCTGGAAATTGAACGTCGTCTGCAGAGTGTCGGCCTCGCGCTGCCGGCTGATGCAGTGGTTGTTCGTGACCAGCGTGCTGTCGTTGGAGCCGCTGGCGAGCCAGCCCGTGCAGGCGTAGAGGAACCCTCCGCTGGCGAACAGCAGGCGGGCCACCGGCGACTGCGCCGCCGCGAATCCGGCATCCCCCATGTGGCAGGCGACGTCCTCGCGGCCATCGGTGCTGCAGACGACCTCGGGGACCGGGCCAGGGCTCGTCGCGTCCAGCCGGACCTCACCGTGGCCGACCGCGTCGATGCGGTAGCCGTGCCCCTGGCCCCGCCCCGCGTGGATGCTGACGATCGCCGTGTCGCCGTTGATCGCGAACGCCCAGACGTCCCCGTCTCCGCGCGGCCCCGAATCCCTGTAGGTCCACGTCTGGCGACCATCCGGGCTCGACACCGAGACATAGTCCCCCGGCGCCAGGTTCAGCCCGCTGAAATGGACTCGGACGAATTCGGCCCCCGGCGAGACGACCCTGTCGGTCCAGACCGCGGGACGGTCCTTGGTCCCCATCGGGTAAGGATGCGGCGTCTCAGCCAGGTACGGTTTGATGGATCCGACCTTGAGCGGCGCCTGGGCCCAGGCGGCCGTTCCGGCCAGGATTCCAATGACGGAGAGCACGAACAACAGGCGGCTAATGCGATGCATCAGGTTCCTCCAAAGGTTCGATATTACAGAGAGATACGACGTGCCGGGGGGGTCTGTCAACCGGAAAAAGGCCGCCGGACGGGGATTTCCGGAGGTTCTACTGGTCCGAAACTTCCTCCATCCCAAGGTCAATCACCGTGTCCGTTTCGGGCGGGGCCACGGCCGGTTTCCGGCGAAAACGGTCGAGGACTGGATGGTCCGGGTACAGGGGGGCCAGCTCCTCGAGGAGTTCGTCGATCTGGTCGTCGAGCAGGGTTTCTTCGAGGCCGCAGCTCTTCGCCAGGAGCAGGACCAGATCGAAATCCCCCGGATCCACGGTGATGGCCACGCCGATCACGTCGTCTCCCGGCTCGATCACCTCCAGGAGCCCTGCGTCCATCAATCCCCGGGCGATGTCCGACTCGGCTTCGCTCGCGGGGACGTCGAATTCGCGCCTGAGCAGCATGGTGTCCTCCTCTTCCGCCGGCAGTGCGCGGGGGTGTTCGATGAAGCGCATCGGAACCCAGCAGTCCTCCGTGTCGACGCCGCTCACGTCGACCCAGGACTCACCGCCCAGCTCGAAGTGGCCGTCGATCCGGACCGTTATCCCGGCCGGCAATCGGGGGAAGTCTTCCGGATCTCCGCTGACCCCCGGATAGCGCCAGCAGCGGATCGAGCGCAGCCACGGGGAAGGGGTGACGACCAGCCTGTTCGGATCGCCCGGGTCGGTGGAGAGGAATTTCATGGAGCAGGAGAGGCT
>DATNEZ010000562.1:0-4707 GCA_035606645.1 Binatia bacterium | reverse complement strand
CCAGGTCCTCGAGCTCGAAGTGGTGACCGGAGCGGGGGACGTCGTCACCTGCTCCGAGACCTCGAACCGCGAGGTGTTCGACGCCGTGCGCTCCACCCTCGGCCAGTTCGGGGTGATCACCCGCGCGCGCATCACCCTGCGGCGCTGCCTGCCGCGGACGCGCACCTACTTTCTGCTGTACGACGACCTCGGCGCCGTCATGCGGGACGCGCAGCTGGCGATCGAGCAGGACCGCTTCGACTACATCGAGTCCACCTGCGTCCCCTGCCCGCAGGGCTTCCGCATGGGGCCGATGGGGAAAGAGGCGTTCGCCGCCTGGTTCTACCCTCTGCACCTGACGATCGAGTTCGACCCGGCCAACCCGCCGAACGACGCCCAGGCCCTTCAGGGCCTCGCCCCCTACAGGCGGACGCACGTCGAGGACCAGGACACGCTCCTGTTCGCGGCGCGCCTGGAGCCCCTCTTCGCCATCTGGAAGCGGATCGGCAACTGGGCCCTGGCGCACCCGTGGACGGAGACGATCCTTCCCTGGGGGGCCGCCCAGATGTTCATCTCGCAGGTGCTCGCGAACCTCCCGCCGACCGCTCTCGGAGGGGGGCACGTCCTGCTGTGGCCGTGCCGGGGGACCTCGTCCCGCGTGCCGCTGTTCATGCACCCGCAGACTCCGCTGGTCATGGGGTTCGGCATCCTCCCGGGAGTGCCCGCCGATCTGCTGCCGCAGGCGAAGCAGCGCCTCAACATGATGTCGGACCTGAGCATGGCGGTCGGCGCCAGCCGCTACCTGTCCGGCTTCATCGAGTTCGACCGCGCCCGCTGGAAGCAGCACTTCGGCGCGCGCTGGGACGAGATGTGCCGCCTGAAGCGGACCTACGACCCCGCCGGCATCCTGAATCCGGGGTTCATCGACTACGGCCCGTAGAATGACCAAGTCGATCCTGGTCGGCTTCGGAGGCTTCCTCGGCTCCATCGCCCGGTACCTCGCCGGCGGGGCCGTGCACCGGCTGGCGGAGGGTTCGGCCTTTCCCTACGGCACGCTGTTCGTGAATGTCACCGGCTGCCTGGCGATCGGGTTCCTGGCGGCGCTCTCCGAGGCCCGCGGCGTCCTGTCCCCGGAGGCACGCGTGTTCCTGATGGTCGGCGTCCTGGGGGGCTATACGACCTTCTCGTCCTTCGGCTACGAGACGCTCCAGCTGGTGCGCGGCGGCGAGATGCTGGCGGCCGCGGCCAATGTCCTGATCCAGGTGGTGGTCGGCCTGGGGGCGGTCTGGGCCGGAGCCGCCACGGCGCGGATGATCTGGGGGTAGACACAGGGACATGACGGAACCCACTCAGCTTCCGCCCGCGGCCGGCGGTCCCGGCAGCCCCCGCCGGCTCCGGGTTGCAGGGCACTTCGGGCGCGTGACGCTCGGTCTCGTCTTTCTCGCGGCCGGGATCCTGAAGGCCCTGGACCCGGCCGAGTTCGCCCACCAGGTCCAGGAGTACGGCATCCTGGGGGCGCGCCTGTCGGCTCAGGTCGCCCCGGTCCTGATCGTCCTCGAGCTGGTCCTCGCGGTGGCACTCCTCGCGGGGGTGCGGCCGCGGCTGGCCGGCCTGGGCGCGATCGCCCTTCTCGCCGGGTTCATCGCCATCGAGGCGTACGGGATGTCGATCGGCAAGGAGTCGTCGTGCGGCTGCTTCGGGGCCTATGTGCAGCGCACGCCGGGACAGGTGATCGCCGAGGACGTCCTGTTCGCCGGGCTGGCGGTCCTCGCCCTCTGGGGCCTCGCGGGCTGGCCGGGAATGTCGCTGCAGCGGGGGGCGGCGCTCCTCCTGGGGACCGGCGCACTGTCGCTCGCCCTGGTCCTGGCGTCTCCATCCCTGCCGATCGACCCGTATGTCACCCGCCTGGCGGTCGGCCGGAGCGTCAGCGACCTCGCCCTCCTGAAGAAGGTGCCGCAGCTGTCGGAGGGGCGCCACCTGGTCGCCCTCATCGACGTCACCGACCCGCGGGCCGTCGACACCGCGACCGTCCTGAACGGGATCGTGTCCCGACCCGGCGCACCACCGGTCCTGGCGCTGACCCCCGGGACCGAGGAGGAGAAGGCGGCCTTCCTCTGGACGGCCGCGCCGGCCTTCGAGACCGTGAACGTGGACCGGGCTGTCCTGAAGCGGCTGTACCGCCGGCTGCCACGGTTCTTCCTGGTCGAGTCGGGCCGGGTGGCGGCGATTTTCGACGGCGCTCCCCCTGCCGCCGAAGACCTGCTATCATCAGAGCCATCATGATACGGAAACCCGCGACCCCGGCACGCCATGGCCTCTTCGCCGCCGCCCTGGCGGTCCTGGCTCTGCTCCCGGCCGCCCCGGCGGCGGCCCAGTCGATCACCTGCCGGCCCAATTACGACTTCGCGGTGGAGGTGGAAGGGAGCTATCCGGAGGGGGCGAAGTTCTACCAGTCCGACGCGCGCGGCAAGTTCTTCATCGACGTCCCGGCCTGCACCACCGGCCTTCTCATGGACCTCACCGCCAAGAAGATCCAGGCGGTGCCGCGGGACCAGGTCAAGCCCACGACCGGCGGCGTGGAGGTCCCGGATTCCGCCCCGAGCGGCGCCGCGGCCTACGCCTTCTCGATCGACGGCCCGATCATCCAGTTCGAGGCCGAGGACAAGAAGGTCCGGATCCTTCCTTGCCTGATGCGGCCGCCGATCGTCGGCCCGGTCGAGATGTCGGCGCTGGTGGCCGACCGGCCCGAATACCGCGAGGGGATGAAGGCCTACTCCCCCGACGGCACGGCCATCGCCCGGATCAACAAGTACGGGAAGAAGGTGCAGATCGACGCGTTCTTCGCCACCTGGTGCTCCCACTGCAAGGAGCACATGCCCAAGTTCCTGCGCGTCATCTCGGAGGTGAGGAACCCCAACCTCAAGGTGAACCTCTACGGCGTGCCGAAGGGGTTCTCGCAGGCGGCCGGGCCGTGGCAGGGGCGGAACATCAACAGCATCCCGACCATCATCGTGAAGATCGACGGGAAGGAGATCACCCGGATGGGTGCTCAGCCGGGCGCGACCCCCGAGATCGAGCTGGCCGAGATCTTCCAGGCGGTCAAGTAGCCCGTCCCTTCCCCGTTCGCACCTGCTCGATCTGCCGATCCCGATCCGCATCGATCCGGCGCCTGTCCGAGGCGTACTCCTCCTCGACCTTCTCCAGCTTGGCGGCCCCCTCCGGATCCTGCAGGACCTTCTGGCGCTCCGATCGGTACAGGATCTCCCGCTCGGCCAGCTTGGCCTGGGCGACGCGCCGGATCTCGGCGATCGCCTTTTTCTGTGATGCCGAGAGGGCCGCCGGGGCGGCCTCGCCGCGCTCCCGGTCCTGCCGCTTCAGCTTCTCGAGGGTGATCTCGTACGCGCTCTTCGGCCGGTCGCTCATGAGGACCCCTTCACGCTATAATTCCCCGTCACTGGAAGGTGCGACGCACCCATGCCCCTGAAAGTCACCTGCCCCTGCTGCGACACCCTGCTGACCGTCGATCCGGTCACCGGGGCCATCCTCCTGGAAGAGCGGCGCCACAAGCGCGAGCACCAGTCGCTCGACGAGGCGATGGGCCACGTCAAGGCGCAGCGCAAGGAGGCCGAGGACCAGTTCGCCCGCGCCATGGAAGAGTCGCGCCACCGGGAGGAGATCCTGGAGAAGAAGTTCCAGGAGGCCCGCAAGAAGGCGGCCGAATCGAAGGACCCTCCTCCGCGCCCCTTCGACGCCGACTGAGCAGGTCTCCTAGGCGCCGACCGGGGTCGACGCCCTCCGGAACCGCTTCAGCACGACGCGTCCCGCGAAAAGCGCCGTTCCGAGAACCACGACCCCCAGGATCGCCAGCACCCAGACCCGCGACAGGAGGTCGGCGACCGTGCGCTTCAGCGGCAGCCAGCTGCTCAGGGCGTAGTCCGGAACGGTCGGCTTCGGGTTGGCCTTCGCCTTGACCAGGGCCAGGGCATAGAGCTGCGCGCTCTCCGCCGGCGACCTCAGGAACTTGCGGTCGGCGGCCCGCTCGAGAGCCGTCGCGGCCACCGGCGAGGAGGGGTTCAGGGTGACGTACTTCGAGAAGTACTCGGCCGCCTCGGAGCCCCGGCCCAGCTCGGAGGAGACCAGCCCCATCTCGAAGTGCGCCTCGATCGCGGCAGGCCGGCCGGGAAAGCGCTCGATCAGCCTGCCGTAGATCGCGGCCGATTCACGCAAGAGCGCCGGGTCCCTGTCCCCGGTCCCCTTGTCGTGCGTGGCGATCGCCAGCGTGTAGAGCGCGTTGGGCAGGAGAGGGCTCTCCGGATAGTCCTTCTCGAAGTCCTTCAGGACCTCGATGGCGTCCCCGGGTTTGGCCTTCAGGCGCATCGCCTGCGCCATCTGGAACTTCAGGGAGGGGACGATGTCGGGGGTCGGGTTCCGCTCGAGGGCCTTCTTGTACAGGTCGATCGCCCGGTCGATCTCGTCGGCGCGCTGCGCGGCCGACCCCGCCTGGAACAGCAGGTTCGAGGCGCGCGGATCGTCGGGGAACCGGGTCGCGGCCTCCTCGAGAAGCCCCACCGCGGGAAGCCATTCGTTCTGCAGGAGCCTGCCGCGCGCCTCTCCGGCGAGCGCCGCGACGATCTCCGCGTCGGTCGGACAGAGGGTGCGGACCTCCTGGAACTGGACGATCGCCTCGCTCCCCCGTTTCTGGGCCAGCAGGTTGTCCCCCCGCACCAG
>DATNEZ010000556.1:0-11851 GCA_035606645.1 Binatia bacterium | reverse complement strand
TCCGGAGCCGTACCGTTCCGGTGGTCGATCCGGACATGCCTGAGAAGGTCCCGCCGGGCTTGCCGATGAAATCGATGCGATAGGTGGTGTCGACGTAGCTGTCGACGTCCCAGTCCCCCGACGCCTCGCGGGTCAGCGTCGTGTGCCCCGGGCTCGGCAGGCCGAAGCCCGTGCCGGCCGTGATGCGCAGCAGGTCGAAGTCGGGATCCCCGACCGGGAGCTGCCCGAGCAACCCGAAGATGTCGGCGTTGAACGACTGCACCGGATCGCCCGGGGTGCGGGGCGCCGCGTGAATCTCCAGGCCCGCTGTGATGCTCAGGTTCCGATTGAATCCGGACAGGGCCCCGGTCCCCGTCAGGTGGAGCCCCAGGACGGAGGCGGCGCACGCCTCCTCTCCTCCCAGAGATCCTCCCGGGGCATCGCAGTCGACCCCCGGGGTCGGCAGCGCGAAGGAGCAGACGGGGGACGCCGCGGGGCAGGTGAAGCCGTTGAGGACGGCGGCCAGGTGGATGGTGCTCCCCAGCGGAAGCCCGTCGATGATCTGCAGATCGTCGAGGCTGGAGTAGCCGCACCCCTGGGGCGGCAGGTCGGCCGTCCCCTCGCCGTTGTCCGGGACCACGCACACCCCCGTCGGGTTGCAGGAGTCGACGGTGCACGCATCGTTGTCGTCGCAGTTGACCGGCGTGCCGCGGCAGACGATGCCGGCCAGGGGATCCGACACGCACCGGTCGTCGCCGGTGCAGGCGTCGCCGTCGTCGCAGGGGGCTCCCGGAGTCGGGTCGGCCTGGCAGCCGCGGCCTTGGGCGACGCGGAAGAGCGTTTCGGTGGTGAGTGTCGAGCTCTGCAGTCCGTTCGAGACGATCAGCTGCGCGGCATAGTCCCCGGGCGCATCGGCCAGGAGCGCGTACGGGATGCGCACCTCCGACCCGGTGTTCTCGAGGGCATACGGCAGCCACGGCTCGGCCGCGCCGGGCGATCCCGGTCCGCCGGCCGTCCCGGCGCGCCGGAGCAGCAGCACCGCGCGCAGGCCGCCGGCCGCTCCTTCCTGGGGCGCCGGGCTCGAGGTCCCGGCCGGTGAAGCGCCGCCGGCCGAGCCGATGGGTACATCGGTCGCGCTCCAGGCGATGACGGCGTCATGTCCCGAATCAATCCACGGGACGGGGTGCGGCCCGCCGACCAGCGACGGCGCGGTATCCCTGCCGGCCGCCAGCGCCTGGATGATCGGCGGCCGGCGGGCGGCGAACCGCTCGAACAGCAGCAGCTCTGCGCACGTCCGGTCCTCGCACTCGGCGTTGCGGATGTCCAGGGGGGCGTACAGGGCGACCCTGAAGATCGTCGGGTCCCAGGGGACGAAGATCGAGAAGTAGGCCCCGTCGCGCGGGCCGCTTTCTCCTTCGGACGCGAATGACGGGGTGAAGCGATAGATGTGCTCCCCGGTGTCGCCGGTGAGGTGGATCGAGAACGGACCGAGGCCGCTGAACGGCTTCGGGGGAGTCATGGCCAGCGGGTCCTCGAGGTCCGGCATGCCGAACGAGTGATAGGAGAAGTCGAGGCTCCCCTCGAAGATCGGCGCCTGCGTCGGGCTCCAGCCGTTGGTGGTGTGCACCCAGCCGCTCAGGTTGATCAGCTCCGGATCGGCCGGGTTCTTGAGCGTATCGGTCAGGAAATTGAGTGTGAAGGTGTCGGTCCAGTTGTTGAATGAACCGGCTGTCTGGACGTCCATCAGGTTCTTGCGGCAGACCTCCCGCGTCCCCGGCGTGGCGTTCGGGCAGCCGGTCACCGCGTCTCCCGACCCGGTGGGGCTGCCGGCCGGGAAGATGCTCCCGAGGACGTCCAGCCCGCGCGCCAGGAACGGCGCGCCATCGGCCGACGAGATCTTGTACTCGTCCCGGCAGCCGACGTTCATGTCGTCGTGGCTGCACTTCCTGCGGCTGAGCGTGTACGTGTGCCCCAGCTCGTGCGTCGAGACGGCGTAATACCCCTCTTCGGCGATCACCGCGTGCGGGCCGAACTCTCCCAGTGAGAGGCCGATGCCGGACGGCCAGATCCACGAACGCCAGGTGTTCGCCTGGAACCAGCCCTTCCGCGTGACGAGGACCATGCGATCGACGCCGCCCAGCTTGGCGCCGATGCTCAGCCCCTCGAGGGAGCGGTACGGCTCCGAGATCCAGGTCCCGAGATCCGTCGGGTTCCAGAAGGTCCCGATGGTCGCGCCCGAGACGACCGGGCTGGTCTGCGCCAGGGGCCAGGTCGTCTGGCGATAGTGCTCGTCGCGCTGGGCCATCTGGGCCATGGCGGGCAGGGTCGGGACGTTCATCGAATCGAGCCAGTCCCAGCGCACGAAGACCGGATCGGGGGCCGAGGTGCGGACCAGAGGCGTCTGCTTGTCGGTGAGGCTGTTGTTGTACTGGTAGCAGTCGATGAAATCGGGCGGAGTCCCCGACGGCGCGACATCGTTGTAGAGGAGGCTCACGGAGTACGTGAGAAACGCGATGTCGGTGTACGACGGCTTGATCGGATAGAAGGGCGTCGAGCCGGTCGCCATCCCGTCGAAGAAATAGAAGGTCGACAGCCCCGGTGGAATGATGACCGGGCGCGTCTCGGTCCAGGTGCTGATCCCGTCGGTGACCGTGACGGTCACCGGAGCGGGGGCGGGCGTCGGCATCGTGTAGGTGCTCGCGATGGTCACCCTCATGGCCGTGGGCTTCCCCGACACGACCGATCCCGGATCGAAGGCGACCTGCACCGGGTCGATTCCCACGATGGCGATATCGTTCGTCGTGAACGGGATGCGCCCTTCGGTGTGGACATCGAGGACCACCCGTCCGTCGAACTCGTGGTCCTGGTTCGTGTAGAAGGTCCCGAACGGAGGATACGACCGGCCCGGCCCGTGCCTCGTCGGCAGGCCGATCTCCTCCCAGGTCTGGTTGCAGGCGTCGAAATGGACGTACAGGTCATGGTGCGCCAGCGGACTGATGTCGAACAGGTCGTCCGCCGACCACTGCGGGTCGTCCTTGTCCCACAGCTGCACGCGAATATCGTGATAGCGCTGCAGCTTGGACACGTTGCCGCTCGCCACGAATGTCCACGACGGGCGATCCCGGTTGCCGACCTCGGCGGTCCTCTGCCAGATGAGATAGGGCGGATAGGCCACCCGTGCAAAGAAGTCCTGCTCGTTGCACCATGGCCCGGCGCAGGCGTCGATTCCCTTGTGATAGGCCTCGGCCTCGAGGACCTCGACTTGAATCTTCCCGGTCTGCGCGGCTGCAGGGTAGCAGGCAGCCAGGGCCAGGAACGCCGCGACCAGGCTCGTTCTCGTCACATGTCTCGATTTCATGTTGCGCTCTCCATGGGCAGCAGCCGGCGGAACCGGCCGTCATGGAGGTACACGCAGACGGGGGCCGATGTGCGACACGGGTCCGCCGGACCGCCACTTGCTGGGTTCAGGGAAAGGGGCTAACCTTGCGGAAAACCGGGCCCTGTCGCCGGTTCGGGGCTGTATGGGATCCTCCGGAGAAATCACCGAAAGGCTCCTGGCCCTCCGCGGGGGAGACCAGGAGGCCCTCAATCAGCTCGTGCCGCTGGTCTACGACCGGCTGCGCAAGATCGCCCACGCCAGGCTGGCGGGACGGGGCCCCGGGGCGTCGCTCGACACCACCGCCCTGGTCCACGAGGCCTACCTGAAGCTGGTGGACCAGTCGCGGGTGGAATGGCGGGACAGGGGGCACTTCTTCGCCGTGGCGGCGACGGCGATGCGCCAGATCGTGGTCGATCGGGCCCGCCGGCGCGGGGCGGCCAAGCGCGGCGCCGGCGTGCGCCCCGTCCTCCTGGACGACGATGGCCCGGGCGTGGGGGCGCGGGCCGAGGAGATCCTGGCCCTGGACCAGGCCCTCGGCATGTTGTCGTCTCTCAGCGAGCGGATGGTGAAGATGGTGGAGCTGCGCTTCTTCGCGGGCCTCTCGATCGAGGAGACGGCCGAAGCGCTCGGAGTGGACTCTCGCACGGTGAACCGCGACTGGCGGGCCGCGCGCGCCCTGCTCTACCGCGCGCTGTCAGGTGCCGAAGCGGGATGAGCCCGTCGGGCCGTCACACCACGACGGCGGTCCCGCTGGCGCTGACCATCAGCATGCTGCCGTTCTGCCCCACGACCTCGTAGTCGAGATCGATCCCCACGACGGCGTTGCCGCCGACCCGCTGCGCTTCCGCCTGAAGCTCCTCGAGGGCGACCCTCCGGGCCTCACCCAGCTCTTTTTCGTAGGCCGCCGAACGCCCGCCGACGATGTCCCGGGGCAGCCCCGGGTTCCCGCCCCGCCGACGGCCCGGCGGCCGTCTCCGGTCAGACCTCTCCCCGGCGCTCCAGCCGCTTGTACAGGACGAGGGAGTAGACCACCGGCACCATGATGATCGTCGAGAAGATGACCAGCGAGGCGATGACCGGCACGCCCAAGAAGACGGCGACGGCCCCCAGGAGCCCCACGCCGAAGAACAGCCTGGCGGCCAGGCGGTGCGTGTCGTTCCACACCCGCTCGCTGGCCAGGGTCCACGGAGTCCGCACGCCGATCCAGAAGTTCCGGCGCACCCTTCCCAGGACGTTGCCGAGGAACGCGAGGAGCAGGAAGATCCCGCCGAAAACCGTGCGGGTCGGGTTCACCGTGCCGGTTCGCGCGGACCAGAGAATGGCCCCATGGAAGTAGCCGAAGAAACCGACCACCAGCACCATGATGTACAGGTAGGTGGCGCGGAACGAGTCCACCTCGAAGTGCCGCGGCGACAGCGACTGCAGTATCCGGAACAGCCCGATCATCCCGAGCATGATCGCCGGCATCAGGAACAGCGCCTGGGCCTTGGGCCCGTAGCCGTCGATCTCCCCGTGAATGTTCCAATGGATCGGCACCGTATCCGGCAGCCGCGGGCTGAAGACCATCGACACACCCAGGGCCGCCACCACCAGCATCACCGCCACGACGTAATAGATGCGGGTCATTGGGTCCTCCCTTTCTTCCCGTCCCCGAACACGTCCCAGAGCCAGGTCAGCGCTTCCTGCACCACGGTCGCATCGAGGGCGTAGAAGATCTGCTGCCCCTCGCGCCTCGAAATGATGAGCTCGGCCTCCTTGAGGACCGCGAAATGGTGCGACATCGAGGGCTTCTTCATGTCGAACCGCTCGGCGATCCGCCCGGCGCTCATCTCGCCGCGCCCCAGAAGCCTCAGGATCTCCCTCCGGGTGGGGTCGGCCAGTGCCTTGAAAATCCGGTTCGAGGCCATCGGCTCCGGGATGCTTAGTTAGACAGATGTCTAAATATCATCCCGGCGGCCGGGTTGTCAAGTGCGGGCGTCCAGCGGGGGGAACACCAGCCGGCGACGGAATTCGCGCTGGATGAGCGTCAGGTTGATCACCGCCTGGATCGCCACGGAGGCGACCGAGAGGTACCAGACGTCGCGGATGTCGAACCCCGGATGGAGGGAGAGCGCGAAGGCCGGCAGGGCGAACAGGAGAAGCCTCAGGGAGGACGCGGCGAGGGGCGGGAGGGTGTGCCCCATCGCCTGGAACATGCTCGAGCTCGTGAAGATGAGCCCCATCGCCAGGAAGTTGTACGAGATGATCTTCAGGTACTCCGCCCCGAATGCGACCACGGCGGGATCGCCGGAGAAGATCCGGATCAGGCGGTCGGGCGCCACGTGGCTGAGGACGGTGAAGAGCAGCATGAGCCCCGTGACCAGGAGCGCGGCCGTGCGGAACGTCTGCCGGACCCGCTCGGCGTTCCGCGCGCCGAAGTTCTGGCCGGCCAGTGGCGCGGCGGCGAAGCTGATGGCCACCACGGGCAGGAACATCGACTGCATCACGCGCGCGCCGATGCCGAACCCGGCCTGGGCGGCGGCGCCGAAGTCCCTGATGATCCAGTAGACCAGGACCACGTACACCGACATGAGGGCGAACTCCCCTCCCGCCGGAAGTCCGATGCGGATCAGGTCCCGCCAGGTCCCCCCGTCCGGCCGGAAGAGGCGGATCGAGAGACGCAGGTCGTTTTTGGGCCGCAGGAAATAGGCCCAGAAGGCGAGCGCGCCGACCACCAGGGCGAGGAAGGTCGCGAGCGCCGCCCCCTGCACGCCCAGCGGGCGGCCCGTTCCCCATCCCAGGATCAGGACGGGGGCCAGCGCGATGTTGAGGACCACGGTCAGGATCTGGATGCCGACGGCGGGCTTGATGATCCCGCTGCCGCGCAGGGCCGCCCCCATCGCCACCATGACGAACTGCATGAGCATCGCGGGAAGGAACCAGTCCAGGTACGCCACACCCAGGCGCGCGGTGACGGCGTCGGCGCCGAGCCAGGCGCAGTACCGATGGCGGAGGGCGAAACCCCCGACCGTCACCGAGATCCCGACGAGCAGCGACAGGAAGAACGCCTGGTTGAACACCACGACGGCCCGCCCGAGATCCTTCCGGCCCACCGCGTGCGAGACGAGCGTCGTCGTCCCCACCCCCAGCATCTGCGTGATCGCCAGGACGACGATCATCAGGTTTCCCGACAGGCCGACCGCCGCGATCGCCTCCTTCCCCAGACGGCCGACGAAGTACAGATCGGCCAGGTAGTACAGGGTCTGGAAGATCATGCTCACCGCCATGAAGGCGGAGAGCCCGAGCAGGTGCCTGGTGACGGAGCCCTGGGTGAGGTCGTTCACTTCCTGCCCTCCAGGTGCTCCTTCAGAATCGTGTAGATCGCGGTGTTCTCGACGGTGCCGTGGACGCGATCGGCGCCGGCCCCCCAGGCGTAGAGAGCGACGTCGACCCCCGTGTGCGCGGCGCTGCCCATGGACAGCCCCGAGGGACGCGGGTCGTCCGGTCCATGCGGGGGATGCCGGTCCTGTTTCTTCGTTCCCGGGCCGCTCGTGAAGGTGATCACCGGATACGGCTCTTCGTCCTTGTCGCCGTCGGGGTCGCGGTAGGGGGACCAGATCCCGTCCTTCTCGTCCGGATAGCCGTTCAGCGCCAGGCCCCCGGTCTCGTGGTCCGCCGTCACGAGGACGAGCGTCGTCTTCGGATCGAGAGTGTCGACCGCGTAGCCGATCGCCTCGTCGAAGGCGGCGGTCTCGTCGACCAGGGTGCGGGCCCAGTTGGCGTGGCCGGCGTGGTCGATCCGCCCGCCCTCCACCATCAGGAAGAACGGCTGCCCGGTCTTGCGCAGCGAGTCGATCGCGAAGCGCGTCATCTCGACGAGGGTCGGTGCGGTGCGGGCCGCGGGATCCCCCGCCTCGGTGGCGACCGCAGCTCCCGCGGCGCCGGACTGGCCGGCCGCCGCTCCGGCTTCACCTCCTGCGGGCGCTGCCGGGCGCGCCCTGGCCGCCTCGATCTCCGGCTGGTAGGGCATGTGGCCTTCGGCGAACAGGCCGAGGACGTGGTGCTCGAGGCCGACGATCCCGTTCAGGGCCTCCGCCGTCTCGACGATCGTGAAGCCGGCGGCCTGCGCCTCGGTCCGGACGTCGCCCGGGAAGTATTTCCGGCCGCCTCCCAGGATCAGATCGAAGCCGCACGCGGCCGCCTGCCGGGCGATACCCGCCTCGTTGTCGCGATCCTTCTCCTGGGCGTAGAACGCCGCGGGGGTGGCGTGGGTAACCGTCGTGGTCGTGACCAGCCCGACGCGCAGGCCGCGCTTCTTCGCCCAGACGGCGATCGACTCGAGCTTCCGGCCGTCGGACTTGCCGTAGACGGCCGAGGCGTCCTCGCACAGGACGCCGTTGGCCGTCTTCTGGCCGCACCCCATGGCGCTCGCCGCGGCGGCGGAGTCGGTGACCGGGCTGTCGGACGAGTGCGTGCGGGACAGGGCCGTGTAGGGGAGCGAGTCGATGCGCAGCCGGCCCCCCGATCCGCCGCGCGCCACGCGGGTGGTGGTCACATAGGCCGGCCCCATCCCGTCGCCGATGAACAGGACGGCGCTTCGGGTAGGGCGGGGAGCGGCGCAGACGGCCGCGGTCACGCCCGCCAGGACGAGGACGACGGCGAAGAGACTCCGGATCGATCGACTCCCGCGGGCTGGCCGGCCGGGCATGCGAGCCTCCCTGATGATGTGAAGCAGCGGGGCGGGAGATTAGCACGGGTCGGACGGAAGCGGGCAGGGGGCAGCGTGCCTGGAGCCTGGATCAGGTCCCCGACGGTCGCCGGATCGGGAACGGCAGGATGTTCGGATCCATCTCGAGGCGGGCGTTCTTCCGCGCCGCCTTGTTCTGGTACATGTTGTGGTCGGCGCGGACCAGAAGGTCCTCGAACCCCTCGCCGTCCTGGGGGAAGAGGGCGATGCCGATCGACAGGCCGGAGCGCGCCACGTTCCCTTCCTCCAGGCGCAGCCGGAACAGCTCCACCGCCTGCTGCAGCCGCTCGGCCAGCAGCGCGGCCTGCGCGAAGCCGGTCATGGGCAGAAGCGCGGCGAACTCGTCCCCCGACAGGCGGACCAGGATGTCGCGCTCGCGCAGGTGGCTCTTCAGCACCCGGCTGATCTCGGAGAGGTACCGGTCCCCGACGTGGTGGCCGAAGCGGTCGTTGATCACCTTGAAGTTGTCGAGGTCGGCCTCGAGGAACGCCATCGGCTGGCCCGCCTGCTGGGAACGGACCTTCTCCTGCTCGAACACCTGCCGCAGGTAGCGTGAGTTCGGCAGATTCGTCAGGCCGTCGGTGAGGGCCGATTCCTGCGTCTCGGCGAACAGGGTGCCGTTGTGGACCGCGGCCGCCGCCAGGCGGACGATGATGTCCATCATCCGGATGTGATCGTCCAGGCACGGCACGCCCTTGGGGAAGTAGAGCGTGATCACCCCCAGGGCCTGTCCGTCGTAGATCAGGGGAAACGCGGCGGCGGTCGAATACTCCGAGAGGTCGAGGCCGGCCCCGGCCAGATCGAGATCGACGCTCTGGGAGAACCGGTTGCTCTTCTGCAGCGCCGCCCAGCCGGTGATCCCCTCTCCCACCCTGAGCGCCCGCCCGCGCAGATTGTCGACGTTCGCCCCCGAGACGAAGCGGGCCGACAGGCTGTCGCTGTGGTCCTCCAGCAGGTAGATGACGCACGATCGGTACGGCACCAGCTGGCCGATCTTGGTCGCGACCAGGTCCAGCACGTCCGGCAGGCGGAGAGACGAGCCGAGCGCCTGGGCAATCTCGTACAGCGAATAGACTTCGCGGTGCGCGGAGGAGATGGTGCTCAGGACGGCGGTCTGGCGGCCGACGATCGCCCCGCTCTCGTCCCGTTCCAGCCAGATGCTCGATTCGGAAACGCCCTGCTGCAGGGCATCGAGCGGTCCGGGAAGGCCGGGCGTTCCCGCCCCTGCCTGGTCCCCCGCCGGCCCGGTTGCGGCGCCGCCACCCGGACCGGCATAGAGGCCGTCGATCCGGTCGGCACCGATCCCGCGATGCAGGCTTTCGCCGAATCCCCCCGGATCCCCCTCGGCCCAGGACGCGCCGCCCCAGAGCCCGAGGACCTCCGCGGCCCCGAGCGGCCCCGACGCGGAGCCGCCCGGAACGGCCGGGCCGGTCCCGCTCTGCGGCGCGCGGTACGGCGACACGATCAGCTGTCCGAGGTTCTGTCGGAGCGTCGTCACCACGGCCGGGTCGAACTGCATCCCCGACCAGGCCTCGATGAGGGCACAGGCCTCCTCCGGCGATTTTCGCCCGCGGTAGGAGCGATCGGAGGTCAGGGCCTCGAAGGCGTCGGCCACGGCCAGGATGCGGGCGGCGAGAGGAATCGCCTCCGCCTTGAGGCCGTCCGGATATCCCGAGCCGTCCCAGCGCTCGTGATGGTGCCGGACCGCGGGAACGACCGGGTACGGGAAGTTGACGTGCGCCAGGATGTCGGCGGCGACCGACGGGTGCGCCTTGACCTTCTGGAATTCCATGTCCGTGAGCTTGCCCGGCTTGTGCAGCAGGTGGTCCGGGATCGCCAGCTTGCCGATGTCGTGCAGGAGCGCCGCGGCGCGGACCGCCTCGAACTCCTGGCGAGGGATCTTCATCACCTGCGCCAGCTCCATGGCATACGCCTGCACCCGGCGGGTACGCCCCTGCGCGTGCGGGTCCTTCGCGTCGATCGCCAGGGCCAGCGCCTCGATCGTCGACAGGTGGACCTGCATCAGGTCGTCGAGACGCCTGAGCGTCGCGGTGGCGTTCCGCTTGTAGGCGCGATAGACCAGGACGGCGAGCCCCACGATGGGCGGAATGACGGCGCACGACACGAAGCCGATCGAGCCGATGAGGAGCAGGGACACCGCGGCCGCGGTGGTCCCCAGCAGGGCTGCCCCCGCCGCCGCAACCGCCATCAGGTAGAGACGTCCACCTGGTCCGCTGGTTTGCATGCTCTCCTTGCCTGGCCGGACAGGATTCCGGCGTCCTTCCATATCGCAACGCTCGTGCCACGACCCTGGGCGCCCGATCACCCGTTCGTTCCGTCGATACAACTCACTGAAGCGACATTACTTGGGCCGGATTTCCGCAGGCATCTCGCCGGCAACGCCGGCCTCATGACGCCTGGTGGCCGGCGCGAATGCCGGGGAATTGGGCACGCTTTCGCGGCGGAATCCCGCCGCCGTCGCAAGTGCGGCAGGTGCGGCGGTTGTCGAATCGGCCCGGTGTCCAGAACAGGACGTCCCGGCGGCCCGCTGTCCAGATCCCGCCCGGCAAAGAAAAGGGCCGGTCCCTCTGTCACGACGGGACCGGCCGATTGCAGGAGTCACCCGCGCGTCAGCTCAGGGACCCTTCGCCTAAGGAGTCATGCCTCCTTTCGCCCGCACCAGCCGATCGAGACAGGCGCGGTACGTGAGATAGAGAATTCCAGGGAAAGGCAGGATGGCGAACGCCGAGACCACACCCAGCTCCCGGACCACCAGGAAGACGATTGCCGCCGCCATCGAGCCGGCCAGGTACGCGGTGCCGGCCCAGGGGGAGGAGTCCTGCCAGATGACCATGAGAGAGGCGTGCTCTTTCAGGGCGACGACACAGGACACGAGGGCGGTGTTGAGCACGTACTGAGTGAGCGCCATCGCCGCCACCGGCAGGAGGAGCTCCTCGGCCGTGAACCGCGTCCCCCAGACGCCCCCTTCAGGGAGCAGCTTCGTGAAGACACGCGCCGAGAGATTGACGGAGATCGCCATGCCGGCCGTATTGAAGAGGCGCTTCTGCCAGGCGGCCGACGTCCCCCTGGAGGAGGCGAACCCGTCGAGGGCGGCGGTCATGGTGGCGTAGTCGACACCGAAGACCATCACCGACAGGAAGATGAAGGCGTCCGAGAACGACACTCGGCAGGACGGCAGCGGCAGCTTCACCGACAACCGGCCGACCAGCACCGTCAGCATCGCGATTCCGACCCACGCCAGGTTCTCGGGACCGAAGCCGGACTCGACCGTGTTGCGCACGCTGCTCGCCAGCACCGCCACTCCAGCCGCAGCCACCACACCGATGTACAGGTTGCCTTTCATGGCATCTCTCCTGGGGTCCATCGGGTTACCGTTCATTGAGCAACCCCCAGATGAGACCGGCGTCCTTGAGGCCCCATATGAGGCCGCTGTCGAAGCCTCCGTAGCCTCGGACTCCCCAGATGAGACTGGTGGAGCTGATGTCAAAGAAGTCGTTCGAGATCAGCCGGTTGTTCCAGATCAACCCCGAGGCGTACAAGCGCTCCGTCCAGATCAGGCCGCTGGCCTGCGGAGAGCCCGAGCCCCAGGTGACGTAGTTCCACTGGCCGTTGCCGCCGAACACCACGTAATCGCTGGCGAACAGGCCGTCGTAGTACGTGACGCCCATGCCCCACGCGTCGAGACGGTTCGGCGACCCCCAGATGAGCGACTGCGCGTAGGCCCCCTGCTGCACGGTGAACATCGC
>DATNEZ010000542.1:0-2661 GCA_035606645.1 Binatia bacterium | reverse complement strand
TCGGGCTCCAGCGTGACCAGGACCGAAGTGCGCATGGCCGGCGAGATCACCTTGTCGTGACGGATCAGCTTGTAGGCCCCGGGTACATCCCCTCGCCGTTGGCGCTCGAGGCTCTCGCCTGCGTAGCGGTGCGGCGAGGCTACCAGCCAGCCGTCGGCGTTCATGTAGAGCTGGTGCACGCGGACCTGGTGCTCCTCGCCGCGTCCGGCGAAGCGGGTATGGAAGACGAGGAAATGCCTCCCGGTCTTCGGGTCGTAGTAGGCCGAGTTGTGCCCGGGAGAGCGATAACCGGTCGTCGTCGCCGCGGGCTCTCCGGGCGCGGGAAGGAACTGCCAGTTCCCCATCAGCTTCACGCCGAAGGGCGCGATCGACGCGTCGTCGAACAGCGTGCCCGGACGCCCGGAGACGTTCGTCAGCTCGTTGCCCGCCGCGTCGAAGTAGGGTCCGTCCGGGTGCCGCGAGCGGCCGAGCCGGATGTTGTAGCCGCCGTTGGCATCGAGCCCGCCGAACGAAAGGAACAGGTAGTAGTAGTCCGACTCGGGGCTGAAGAGGATGGAGGCGCCTTCGATGCGGCTGTGGTTGCCGCCGATCAGCTTCTTCCCGTAGCCCTGGTTCGGCAGCGGGAACCCGGTGGCGCGATCGAGCTCCAGGATGAAGATGCCGCCCGAATACGAGCCGTAGACCATCCACAGCTTCCCGGCCTCGTCGAAGAAGACGTCGGGATCGACCGTGTTCGGGTGTACGGTCGGGTCGTAGTTCGTGCCGTCGGGGCTGGGCTGGCCGAACATCCCGGACCGCAGCATCACGCCGATGTTCGTGTAGGGGCCCGTGACCTTATCCGAGACCGCGACGCCCAGCGCGGCCACCGGCGCATCCAGCCGGCCCACGCAGTAATAGAAGTAGAACCGGCCGTCGTCGAGCTGGATGACGTCGGGCGCCCAGAAGGTGTTGCTGCCCACCCACGACAGCGCCTCCTGGAACTGCACCTGCGGGTCGGGGACGAGGGCGTTGCCCTGGGCGGCGGTCGTGTCCGTGGTGACCTGCGTCCAGCGCTGCCAGTCCCGCGTGCGCGCGGACGCCAGGTGCGAGCCGAAGACGTAGAAGTCGTGTCCGGCCCGCACCACGGACGGATCGTGCACGGTGACATTGGCGAATACGGGCACCTCGCGCAGGTCGGCGGTGGCGGAGCGAGGGGCCGTGACGAGGTTGAATGATGTCAGGGCCGCAAGCGCAAGCAGGGAGTGTCGCATCGGAATCGTCCTGTGAGTGAGTAGTCGCCACAATCGTACGGCCATGGCGCGCGGCCCCGGAGAGCGTTGCCTACGTTTTGGCGGCGCGCCTCAGGGTGACGGTGACCCTGGTCGCTGAAGCTGCAAAAGGACCTTGCCGCCCGCGTCACGACGGCCGATATTTTGTTCAACGAAGGCACGCGCTGGGGTGGGATCTGGCAACAGGGTCCTCTCGGCGACGTGCCGTCGTCATCTAAAGGAGCTGTGACATGCAGAAAGGACGAGCCCTCCTCGTCGCTCTTGCCGCACTTGCCCTCGCCGTGGCCCTTCCGAATGTGGGTCGGGCGGACCACGACGAAGACAAGAATGCGCCCCAGGACATCGTCGTCGAGTTCGGCGCTCCGCAGCCTCAGACGGTCCCCAACAGCCCCGCGACGCACGTCCTTGTCCCGGACGATGCCGACGTCCGCAAAGGCGGGACGGTGACATTCGTCGTCAACGGGGGCGGACACGGGATTGCCATCTACCCGGTCAGCAAGAACACGACCCGCGAAGACATCTCGGCCGACCTTTGCCAGGGAGGCGAGACCGTGTGCAACGGGACCGCGCCCACGACGGATCCGGAGAACCCGGTAGGAACACAGAACCTGCGTTACCGGATCAAAGATGGGAGGCACCGCCTCATCATCGACACGGATACCGGTGCCCATCAGCCCCGCGTCGACGATCCGACCCGTCGGCTCCTGTCCAGCTCGGGCACGATTCCGGCGGCGCCGGTGACGGCGGGCGCCTTCCTGGTCGGGACGACCGCCACCGCGGTTGGGAACCGCATCCAGTACCGGTTCACGGAGACCGGCCGCTTCCTGGTCATCTGCCAGAACCGCGGACATCTCATGAACGACTGGATGTTCGGCTTCGTCAACGTAGTCGGAAGGGACGAGGACCACGATCACGATCATGACCACGATCATGATCACGACCACAACTAGTCGCGGCCGGCAACCCCGCGAATGAGTGGAAGGCGGGCCCTTTCGGGCCCGCCTTTTTCATGCCGGGAGTTTTCACGCTACCCGCCTGTGTGGCGCGTCACCACAAGACGGCCTATTTGACCGACACGTATATCAAAACGCCTGCGGCCGGCCTCCTTATGGAGAAGGAGCGCGCCGAGCCTCCCCGCAGGCGGCGGTGTGGACGTGGGAATGCAAAGCCGGGAACGCGGCCCCGCCACGCCGCCTGGGTGAAGTCCATGCCTTCGACCTTCCTTCCCGAACGACTGGACAGCCGTATCCCCGCCGATCACCCCCTGAAGAGCGTGATGGAAACGGTCGTGATCGACGCGCTGGGCGCGACCGAGGGCTGGACGTGCCAGATCCTCGCCTCCAGCGCGGTCACGATCTGGCTGGTCGAGTTCAAATGTGTCGGCGACGGCCAC
>DATNEZ010000535.1:0-3525 GCA_035606645.1 Binatia bacterium | reverse complement strand
CTCGTCGGGCGGCACGCGCGCGGGAACGGGCAGACGCAGGGCCGTCTCCCAGCCGCTCGAGCGCACGACCCATCCGGACCGATCGACCACCAGGAGCGCGGCCCCCAGGTCGAACTGCTCCAGCCCCGGCACCGGCGCGCTCTCTTGCGGAGCAGGCTCCGGACCACGCGCCGCGCCGCGGGACCGCGCCGCGCGGAACTCGCCGCCGCGCGTCACGCCTGTGCGCTCCTTCTCCCGACCCGTGTCGTCCGATCTCGCTGCGGAAGATTTCCTGGCCATGCGATCAGTCCTCCGGTCCCCTCCACGCCGGGGACGGCAGACGAAAGTTCTCTCGGGCAATATAGGGTTGCAGCGGCTCATCGCAAGAGAAAATGCCCTACGACCGTGGAGGTGGGCCGAACGCAGTCATAGGGGAGATGCGTCTCCCGGTTACGATCGGGGGCCTCCAGCACCGATGTCCCGCTTGGGAGCCGAATAACATATTTAGATTCAAAGCGTTAGCGAAGCGTCTTCCCGGGCGACCTCCACGGTGGTAGGGCATTTTCACATCGCACTGTGGGGTGCCGCTGCCAAGGATCTGACGCTGAGCCGCTCTCCTACAACTCCCCTTTCAGTACGCGGCTGAGGGTGGCGGAGTCGATGTTGGAGCCGGACAGGACGACGCCGACGGTCTTGCCCGCAAGGGTCTCCCGGAGGCGGAACAGGCCGGCCAGGCCGGCGGCACCGGCCCCTTCGGCGAGATTGTGAGTGGTTTTCAGGTACAGGCGGAGGGCGGCGGCGATCTCCCCTTCCGAGGCCGTGACGAACCCTGCCAGGCCGGCCCGGAGGGCGGGAAACGTCATCTCGTAGGTGTTTCGGGTCGCCAGGCCGTCCGCGAAGGTGTCGGCCGAGTCCTTGGAGAGCGGCTGCCCCCGGTGCCACGAGTCGTGGATGGCGGAGGCCCTCTCGGCCTGGACCCCGTAGACCTTGAGGTCCGGACGCAGCTCCCGCGCCACGACCAGGGCACCGACCGCCTGCGAGCCCCCGCCGACTCCGATCACCAGGGCGTCGAGGCGAGGGACCTCCTCCAGGATCTCGAGCGTCAGGGTGGCGGCCCCGGCGATGACGGTCGGATCGTTGGTCGAATGGGCCAGGTAGAGTCCCCGTTCGGCCCGCAGCGCCTCGGCGGTGCGCACGACCTCGTCGTAGTCGCGCCCTCCCTCGATGAGCTCGACGCCGAAGCCGCGCATCGCCTCGTTCTTCTCGGGATTGTTGCCGGCGGGAACGCAGATGGTGACCCGGGCGCCCAGGAGGCTTCCCGCCCAGGCCACCCCGAGCCCGTGGTTTCCCCGCGTCGCGGCGACGAGGCCGCGCCGCCGCGTCTCGTCGGGCAGGGCGCTCACCAGGGACAGGCCGTTGCGCGCCTTGAACGAGTTGGTCGGGTTGTGGTTCTCGTGCTTGACGAGGACGCGGATGCCACTGCCGACCGCCTGGTCGAGCGCCGGGTACGATCGGAGCGGGGTCTTCGGCAGGAACGGCGCCAGGCGCCGCCGCGCCTCGAGGACGTCCTGGAAGGCGATCGGCCACGGGGTGGCGCGGAGGTCGCCGCCGCCTCCGGGAGATGTCATGGCACGGCGAGGAGCGTGCGCGCCCTGGCGCGCGGCCGCCGCAGATCCTGCAGCACCTCGGCGACCAGGCCGTCGTCCACGTGGACGGCGTAGTCCCCCCGCAGGCTGGTCATGCTGCCTATCCTCGCCGGCAGGGAGTAGGCGATGCGCCCGTGCCGGTTCTTCTTGTCGTGCCGTGCCACTTCGAGGATCCGGGCCGGCGTGAACCCGTGCGGGATCGCCGTGGGCAGGCCCGCCCGCTCGCACAGGGCCTGGATCCGCGCCGAGGCGGCGGTCGCCAGGATCCCGGCGCGGACCGCCAGGCGCGCCTCGGCCACCATGCCGATCGACACCGCCTCGCCGTGCGCCACGCGGAAGCCGGAGAGGGTCTCGATCGCGTGGCCGATGGTGTGGCCGAAGTTCAGGATCTTGCGGCGGTTCGACTCGCGCGGGTCGGCGCTGACCACGCGGGCCTTGATGCGGCAGCAGGCCTCGATGACGCGCGCCATGACGTCGGGCTCGCGCTTCAGGATCCGGTCGAGGTGCGTCTCCAGGGACGAGAACAGGGCGCGGTCGGCGATGACGCCGTACTTGATCACCTCGGCGAGGCCGGAGATGTAGTGCCTGGCGGGCAGGGTCTTCAGGTGGTCGACGTCGATGTACACGGCGGCCGGCTGGTGGAACGCGCCGATCAGGTTCTTCCCCGCGGGATGGTTGATGCCGGTCTTCCCGCCGATCGCCGAGTCGACCATGCCGACGAGGGTCGTGGGAATCTGCACGCAGGGGATGCCGCGCTTGAAGGTGGCCGCCACGAATCCGGCCAGGTCGCCGACCACCCCGCCTCCCAGGGCCACCAGCGCGGTGTCGCGGCCGGCCCCCAGGCGGATGATGCCGTCCTCGATCTCGTCGCGCACGCGGCGCGACTTGCTCCCCTCCCCGGCGGGGAAGGAGATCAGGTCGGCGCTCAGGCCGCGGCGCCTGAACGCCCCGAGGAGCGATTCCCCCTGGCGATGGAGGTGGGCGTCCGTGATGATGACGTAGCGCTGCCCCAGGGGGCGCTTGCGCAGGGCCACGGTCAGCCGGGGCTGAAGGCCCCGCCCGATGCGGACCTCGTACGACTCGTCCGCCATCCTGCGCAGGGGGACCTGGACGCGGATCAAATTATCGTCCCGCTTCTCCCTGGCCGATCGCGCTCAGATCCCTGACGTAGCCGTCCACCAGCTCGCGCTGCGTGCGGTCGTCCAGGGAACGGGAGACCAGGCGCTCCGCCGCCTGGATCGCCAGGTCCGCCACCTGGCGCCTGAGGTCCTCCATCGCCTTCTTCTGCTCGTACTGGACCTGCTTCTTCCCCTGCTCGACGAGGTCCTGCGCCTCCTTGCGGGCCTGGGCCAGGATCTCGCCGCGCACGACCTCGGACTCGCGCTTCCCCTGCTCGATCAGGGCCGCGACCTCGCGCCGGGCCTGCGCCAGGGTCTCCTGGTGCCGGCGCGAGGACTCCTCCGCCTCGGTGCGCGCCTTCTGCGCCTGCTCGAGCGACTCCTTGATGGTCTTTTCCCGCTCCTCGAGCGTCGCCAGGAGGGGTCCCCAGGCGAACTTGCGCAGGAGGACCGCCAGGATGACGAACGTGACGACCGTCCAGAAGATCGTTCCGAACTCGGGTGTGATGAGGCGCTCGCCCATGGCCCTCTCCTCCTACTTCACCGCCAGCAGGATGCAGACGACCAGGGCGAAGAGCGTGGCCCCCTCGATGAGGGCCGCCGCGATGATCATCGCGTTCCGGATGTCGCCCGAGGCCTGCGGCTGCCTCGCGGTGCCGTCCATCGCGGCCGCCGCCAGCCGACCGATTCCCGCCGCACCGCCGATGATGGCCAGCCCCGCGCCGATCCCGGCGGCGAAATGCGCCAGTGAGTTGCCCAGCTCCATGCCCCGTTCCTCCTTG
>DATNEZ010000530.1:0-2705 GCA_035606645.1 Binatia bacterium | reverse complement strand
GATCGCGACCGCCCGCTCCGCCGGGTACACGACCGTGCTGTCGCACCGCTCCGGCGAGACCGAGGACACCTTCATCGCCGACCTGGCCGTGGCCCTGAACCTGGGTCAGATCAAGACGGGAGCGCCGTCGCGGGGCGAGCGCACCGCGAAGTACAACCAGCTGCTGCGCATCGAGGAGGACCTCGGAAGCCGGGCGCGCTACCCGGGCCGCTCCGCCCTGGCGCACGGGTCCCGCGCATGAGCGCCGCCCGCGAGCAGGCGGCGCCGGTCGATCTGCGGAAGAAGGCGCTCTTCGTCCTCTTCTGGTTCATCGCCCTGTCGCTCGTCTTCAATTCCCTGTTCGGCGACATGGGGCTCATCCAGGTGCTGCGCCAGCGGACCCTCCTGGCCCGCCTCCGCGTGGAGGTGCAGGACCTCAGGACCGCCAACGAGCGCCTCACGGGAGACATCGACGACCTCAAGCGCGACCCCTACCGCATCGAACGGATCGCCCGCGAGGAGCTCGGCCTCACCCGCCCCGGCGAGATCCTCTTCCTGTTCGACGACAGCAGCGCCCCTCCGACGCAACGCTGAACGAATTGTCGGTCCGTCCCGCGCTCATTGACAGCCCGCGAGCGCCCCGCCTATAATCCGGCATCCTGACGCGGGGTGGAGCAGCCTGGTAGCTCGTTGGGCTCATAACCCAAAGGTCGCGAGTTCAAATCTCGCCCCCGCCACCAACGGATTCCTGACCCATTCTTAAGATTCCAGAAAGGGGCGGCCGCGGTCGCCCCTTTTCATTTCCCCGCCGTCTGAATCGTTTCTCTTCGGCCGTATACTCGCCGACATTGCTCCGTGGGGCTTCGCATGCACGTCGTGCCCGGCATCGAAACGAAGGCTCCGCGGGGAATTCGGCGAGTCCTCACGGAGGTTGCCCTGAGGCGACTCTCGGTTGCAGGACTTCTGGTCGTGCTGACGGCGACTTTCGGCCCCGCCCTCGCCCATCCGGCCCCTGATCGGCAGATCGCCGACCTCGACAAACTCATCGCCGCGCGACCACGTGACGCGTCCCTTTTCCTCAGGCGGGGCGAGATTCACCGGGGTCTCTCCGACTGGAAGGCTGCCGCCGCGGATTACCGGCGCGCCCGTGAGCTCGACCCGGCGCTGGACGCCGTTGACCTCTGTCTGGGGCGGATGCTCGTCGAGTCGGGGCGGCCGCAGGAGGCGATCCCGGCCCTCGACCGTTTCCTGGCGAAACATCCCGAGCACCCCATGGCGATCGCATCGCGCGCCCGGGCGCTGGCGCGACTGGGCAGGTCCATGCAGGCGGCGGATGACTTCACCCGCGCCATCGCGCAGAGCCAGCCGCACGCCGATCCCGATCTCTATCTCGAGCGGGCCCGGGCCATGGCGGAGGGGCAGGAGCCCCGTCTGGACCAGGCGATTCGCGGACTCGACGAGGGGATGGCGGCGCTCGGGCCGCTCGTCAGCCTCGGCCTGTACGCGATCGACCTCGAGGTGCGCGCGCGCCGATACGACGCCGCCCTGGCGCGGATCGACCGGCTCGCGGCCCTGTCTCCCAGGAAGGAGAGCTACCTGGTCAGGCGCGGGACGATCCTTGAGGCCGCGGGGCGGCCCGCCGGGGCCCGGCAGGCCTACGCGCAGGCCCTGGAGGCCGTGGCGGCGCTCCCGCCGGGCCGGCGCGCCGTGCCCGTGGTCGAGGACCTGGCCTCCCGGGCGCGCGCCGGGGTCGAGCGGACGGGCGGAGGGTCCAGGTGATGCGGCGCGGGAGCGTCCTGCGGCTGCTTCTCCTCGCGGCGATCGTCGGCGCGCTGATCGCCGCGCCGCGTCGGGCCGAGGGGGCGCCGGTCGTGTTCGTCCAGGCCGGGACACCGATGAAGTACCTGGCCAACCAGACCAACCCCGGGATCCTCGGCCCAAGCTGGACCACGGAGGCGTACAAGGACATCGCCTGGTCCACCGGCGTGTACGGCGTCGGGTACGAGACCGCGCCTCCGGGGGCGACCGGCCTGATCTCGACCGCGGTCCCGGCCGGGACCTATTCGGTGTACACGCGCGCCACGTTCACCGTCGCGGACCCGTCCGCGGTCACCGGGCTCCTCTTCGCGGCGGACTATGACGACGGCTACATCGCCTGGATCAACGGCGTCGAGGTGGCGCGCTCCCCCGGCATGCCCTCCGGAATCCCGAACTGGAACTCCAACCCGTCTTCGCACGAGTCGAGCAACGCCGGGGCTCCCGTCTACTCCCCGCTCGTCAACATCTCCGCGGCGGCGCTGCCGGTCCTCCACGCCGGGACGAACGTCCTCGCCGTGGGCGTCTGGAACAACGGAGCCCCGACCTCCAGCGACCTGGTCGTCGTCCCGTACCTGGCGTTCGATCCGGAAGGAACGGTGACCCGCGGACCGTATCTTCAAATGGGCACACCGACCGGCGTGATGGTGCGCTGGCGGACCAGCACGGTGTCGGTCAGTCGCGTGCACTACGGCACCGACCCGGCCGATCTCTCGACGATCGCGGCCAATCCGGGGTCGACGACCGAGCACCTCGTGACCCTGGCCGGGCTCCTTCCATCCACGCGCTACTACTACGCCGTCGGAACCGCGACCGCCATCCTGGCGGGCGACCCGTCCTACACCTTCGTCACGCCCCCCTCGATCGGGACCTCCGTGCCGACCCGCATCTGGGTGATCGGCGACTCCGGC
>DATNEZ010000529.1:0-5504 GCA_035606645.1 Binatia bacterium | reverse complement strand
GATCGGCATCAGCCAGATCGGCAGGCCGTGCGGCACCAGGTTCCTGAAATGGCCGACCACGCCGTGCTCGCGCATCCCCGCGACCTGGATCATGAGGAACGCCATCCCCGCGAGCCCCGCGGTCACGCCGATGTTCCCGGTGGCGGTCGCCATGTACGGGAAAAGACCCAGCAGGTTGCAGAAAAGGACGAACACGAACGTGCTGAGCAGGTACGGCACGAAGCGGTCCCCTTCGTGGCCGATGTTCTTGCGCGCCAGATCGTCGCGCACGAAGACCACGATCGCCTCCATGACGTTGTGCATGCCGCGCGGCGCGGTCGCGCGCCGGCGCGTCGCCAGCCAGAGGACCAGGACGACGAGCGCGAAGACGATCCACATCATGACCGCGTGCTTGGTGATCGGCAGGGCCCAGGGACCGATGTGCAGGGTCGGCAGGTGGACCTCCCCCACGAACGGCAGCTCGAGGGTCTGCGAGTCGAGGATGTGGTGGAAGATGAAATCGCCGGCCTGGAACGGGCCGCCGTGCGCCCCCTCCGCGGCGGCATGGGCGGCGCCCGCGGCCGTGTGCGCGCCCCCCTCGACCGCCGGGGTACCGGCGGCCGCCGCGGTCTCCGCCGCGTGTCCCGCCGCTTCCTGAGCCATCATCCGCCTGTCCTCCGATCCGACGACTGCCGCAGCGCGAACCGCATCTCCAGCACCTGGAACACCACGTAGAAGCCGAGGAGCGACACCGCCGAGGCGACCAGGTCGAACGCCCCGCGCCGCAGCCCCACCACGATGAGCACTCCCCCGAACACCGCCAGGCGCCCGAGGATCCCGAGCATCAGCGCCCCGAAGAACTGCGTCTGCCCGCGCCCGGACGACCAGTCCAGGAGCGCCATCCCGCTGATCGCCCCGAGCGACGCCAGCGCCGCGCCCAGGAGCACCCCGCGCTCCACGGGGCCGGCGATCCCGCCGCGCCACGCCACGAACCCGCCGGAGACAACCGCGGCGATCAGCAGCATCAGCGCGGCGTAGCGCAGGATCACGCGCCGTCCCCTCCCGCCTTGCCCCCGCCCGGCGGGAGGACCAGGCGGAAGAAATTCACGAAGCCGCCGATCATCCCCAGGATCAGCCCCGCCAGGAGCAGCCAGGGCTTCGTCCCGAACCGCCGGTCGAGCCACCACCCGATCGCCCCGAAGGCCACCATCGGGGCGACCAGCATGGTGCCGACCTGTCCGTACTTCAGCGCGTCGTCGAAGGGCCTCGGGCTCACGACGCCCAGGGCGCCAAAGACAGGATCGACTTCGACGCGAACGCGATGATGGGCTGCGGATAGATGCCGAACACCAGCGTGAACACGATGCACGCCAGGAGCGCCGCGCGCTGTCCCCAGGACGGCGCGAACCGCTCGGCGTCCTCCGGCGCCTTGATGTACATGTTCACGACGACGCGGATGTAATAGTAGAGCGAGATGGCGCTGTTGATCACCGCCACGACCGCCAGCCACGCGTAGCCGGCCTTGATCGCCGCGCCGAACAGGAACCACTTGCCGATGAAGCCCGCGGTCGCCGGGATGCCGGCGAGCGACAGCATGAAGACCAGCATCGCGAAGGCGGCCCAGGGGGCCCGCCGCGACAGCCCCGCGAAGTCCGCCACCCGGTCCCCCGCCACCTGCTCGCGCCGGAGCGCGATCACCAGGGTGAAGGCCCCGATGTTCACGAAGGTGTAGATGAGCAGGTACAGGAGGACGGCGGTCAGCCCGTACTCGCGGGTCTCGACCGTCCCCTTGAGCCCCACCGCGATCAGGCCCAGGAGGACGTATCCGGCGTGCGCGATCGACGAGTAGGCGAGCATCCGCTTCATGTTGTCCTGCAGGATGGCGGCGACGTTGCCCAGCGTCATGCTGGCCACCGCCAGGATCGCCAGGAGCGTGGCCCAGCGGTCGCCGATCGACAGGAAGCCGGTCGAGAACAGGCGCGCCAGCACCACGAACGCCGCCGCCTTCGATCCGGTGGACAGGAACGCCGTGATCGGGGTCGGCGCCCCCTCGTAGGCGTCCGGGATCCACATGTGGAACGGCACCGCCCCGATCTTGAAGCCCAGCCCGACGATCACGAGGATCACGCCCAGGACGAAGATCGGGGCGTCGGGCGAGGCCATGGCGATCCGGGCATGCGACCCGCCGATCTGGGTGAGGAGCGTCGTCCCCGTCGTGCCGTACACGAGCGACAGGCCGTACAGAAAGATGCCGGTCGAGAACGATCCGAGCAGGAAGTACTTGAGCGCCGCCTCGTTCGACTTCCTGTTGGTCTTCAGGAAGCCGACGAGGATGTAGAACGCCAGGGCCATCGTCTCGATCGACACGAAGATGGTGATCAGGTCCATGGCGGAGGCCATGAACATCATGCCCGCGACCGCGAACAGGATCAGGGCGTAGTACTCTCCCACGTTGGCGTGCTCGTGGTCCAGGTAGCGGCTCGAGACGAGGATCGTGAGCATCGCCGCGAGCAGGAAGACCACCTTGAAGAAGATGCTGAACGCATCGAGCACGAACATGCCGTTGAAGCCGACCGTCATCGCCTCGCGCAGGGGCCCGAGGCCGAAGCTCCACACGAAGCCCAGGACCACGGCGAGCGTCGTGACGCAGGCAAGAAGCGACAGGCCCGGCGCCCAGGTCGCCTTCCCCCGGTCGGACAGGCTCGAGAGGACGAGCACGAGGAAGGCGCTCAGGACGAGCACCAGCTCCGGGCCGATCAGGTGCAGCTGGCTCGGGTCGAACGGCGTCATCGGCCCTGCGCCCCCCCCTGGACCGTCGTGGCCTCGGCCGTCTGCGCGGCGGCCTCACCGGCCGCCAGGCGCGCGGCGATCTCGGCCACCGGCTTCTCGAGGATGCGGAACAGCGGCTTCGGGTACAGGCCGATCCAGAAGCAGCAGACCACGATCGGGGCGAGGGTCATGATCTCGCGGAAATCGAGGTCCTTCAGCTTGGCGTTCTCGGGATTGTCGAGCTTGCCGAACATGGTGCGCTGGTAGAGCCACAGCATGTAGGCCGCCCCCAGGACGATCCCCAGGGCGCCGCACACCACCCAGAACATCCCCCCCACGTGCAGGCCGAGGACGTCGAACCCGTAGCCCGCAGGAATCCCGTAGGCCCCCACCAGGATGGTGAACTCGCCGATGAAGCCGTTGAGCGTCGGCAGGCCGATCGAGGACATGGTGACGATCATGAACAGGGTGGCGTAGATCGGCATCTGCTTCGACAGGCCGCCGAACTCGCTGATCATCCGCGTGTGGCGCCTTTCGTAGATCAGGCCGACGAGGAGGAAGAGCGCCCCGGTCGAGAGGCCGTGGTTGATCATCTGCAGGATGCCGCCGTTCAGGCCCGGCTGGTTGAGCGCGAACACTCCGAGCATACAGAATCCGAGATGGCTGACCGAGGAGTAGGCCACCAGCTTCTTCCAGTCCTTCTGCACCATGGCGACCAGCGCCCCGTACAGGATCCCGATCACCGAGAGGGCCAGCATGTGCGGCAGGTAGTGTTTCGTGGCGGCGGGCAGCATCGGCAGCGAGAACCGGACGAACCCGTAGGTGCCCATCTTCAGGAGCACGCCGGCGAGGATCACCGAGCCGGCGGTCGGCGCCTCGACGTGCGCGTCGGGCAGCCACGTATGGAACGGGAACATCGGCACCTTGATGGCGAACCCGACGAAGAACGCCAGGAAGACCCACTTCTGCATCTCCAGCCACTCGGGGTTGTTCAGGGGGCCGAGGACGCGGATGAACTCGGTGATGTCGAAGGAGTACCCGCCGCCTGTTACCTGGGGATAGTAGAAATAGACCGCCAGGATCCCGAGGAGCATCAGGACCGACCCGAGCAGGGTGTACAGGAAGAACTTGATGGCGGCGTACAGCTTCCGCGGCCCGCCCCAGATGCCGATCAGGAAGTACATCGGCACCAGCATCGCCTCCCAGAAGATGTAGAACAGGAAGAAATCGAGGGAGATGAACACGCCCATCATGCCGGTCTGCAGGAGCAGCATGAAGATGTAGTACTCCTTGACGCGCTCGGTGACCGCGGTCCAGGACGACAGGATCGACAGGAAGCCCAGGAAGGTGGTCAGGAGGAGGAGCAGGAGCGAGATGCCGTCGATGCCGATGTAGTACTGGACGCCGATCGAGGGGATCCAGGAGACGCGCTGCTCGAACTGGAAGCCGCCGCGCTCGGCGTCGTACAGGAAGAACAGCGGCACGGACAGGATGAAGTCGGCCAGGGCGATCCAGGTCGCCGCGTGCATGATCAGGCCCTTCTTCTCCTTGTGGACGGCGATGAGGGCCAGGGCCCCGAGAAGCGGCAGGAAGGTGACGATGTTCAGGACGTTGTCGACATACCATTGCGGCATCTTTCAATCCCCCGCGTTCAGTGGCCCGTGGAGAGCAGGTAGACGCTCACCAGGACGAAGATCCCGAAGATCATGGCCGTGGCGTACGACTGCACGAATCCGGTCTGCAGCTTCCGGAACATCCAGGAGAACCCGCGCACGGTGTATCCGGCCATGTTGACCAGCCCGTCCACCACGTAGGTGTCGAAGCCGACCGAGATGTAGGACGTGGCGAGCGTGACGTAGCCGGCGGCGTTCACGATGCCGTCCAGGACCCACTTGTCGAACAGGAACGCGCCGCGGCACAGGGCGTCGTAGGGGGCCAGGACGATCTTCCCGTACAGCTCGTCGACGTAGTACTTCCCGGCCAGCAGGCGGTAGAGCCCGTTCAGGCGCTCGGCCAGAAGCGCCGGCATCTCCGGCCGGCGCTCGTAGAAGATCCAGCCGAGGAGCAACCCGGAGACGGCGATGAGCAACGACACGGCCATGAGCCCGATCTCCAGGCCCGGCGCGTGGACCGCCTCGTGGCCGTGCGCCGCCCCGCCCGCCTCGAAGACCGGGGCGAGGTACCGCCCGAAGCGATCCGCCATGCCGTCCGTCCAGGCGATGGCGCCAGGGATGCCGACGAAGCCGCCGATCGCGGCGAGCACCGCCAGGACGGCCAGCGGCACCGTCATCGTGCGCGGCGACTCGTGCAGGTGGTGCCGCGCCTCCTCGGAGAAGCGCTCCTCGCCGCGGAACACCAGGATGTAGAGCCGCCACATGTAGAAGGCGGTCATTCCCGCGGTAACGGCGCCGATGAGCCACAGGATCGGGCTCCGGTTGAACGCCGCCCAGAGGATCTCGTCCTTCGAGAAGAACCCGGAGAGCGGGAAGATCCCGGCGATGGCCAGGGTCGCGATGACGAACGTGTGGTGCGTCCAGGGGACGTGCTTGTCGAGCCCTCCCATCTTGCGGATGTCCTGCTCGCCGGACAGGGCGTGGATCACCGAGCCGGCCCCGAGGAACAGGAGCGCCTTGAAGAAGGCGTGCGTCATGAGGTGGAACGCCCCCGCCGAGAACGCCCCGACGCCGGCCGCCAGCATCATGTAGCCCAGCTGCGAGACCGTCGAGTAGGCCAGGACCTTCTTGATGTCGGTCTGC
>DATNEZ010000525.1:0-2278 GCA_035606645.1 Binatia bacterium | reverse complement strand
CCCGATGGCGGTGGGGGCGACCCGCATCTATGCGGCCCACCCCGGCGAGCAGGAGGCGCGCGGCGAGCTGACGGCGCGCAACGTCATCTGCCACTCGACCGTCGAGGAGTCGAAGGCGCTCAACTCGTTCCAGGGCCCGGGGATCCTGATCTCGTCGTCCGGGATGCTGACCGGCGGGCGCATCCTGCACCATCTCAAGCGCCTGCTCCCCGACCCGCGCAACACCATCGCCATCGTCGGCTACCAGGCGGCCGGCACCCAGGGGCGCTTCCTGCTCGACCATTCTCCCTTCCTGCGCATCCACGGCCAGGAGGTCCCGGCGCGCGCCGCCGTCGCCGATCTCGGCGGCTTCTCCGGCCACGCCGACACCGACGAGCTGCTGCGCTGGCTCGGCCAACTGCCGGCAAAGCCGAAGACCATCTTCCTGACCCACGGCGAGCCGGAGGCGGCCGAAGCGCTCGCGGCGACGCTGCACGGGAAGGGGTTCACCGCGAAAGTCCCGGCGCTGGGGGACGTCGCCAGCCTCTGAGTCAGCGCTGCTTCCTGTCGAGCTCGGCCCAGCGGGTATAGAGCCGCTCCACCTCGGCCTCGGCCTGTCCCAGGATCGCCAGGCGCTCCTGCAGGGCGGCGGCGTCGGTCGCGACGGCGGGGTCTTCGGCGCGGCTCCGGGCCTCGGCGGCGCGTGTCTCCGCCTCCTGCACCGCGGCCTCCATGCCGTCCCATTCGCGCTGCTCGAGATAGGAGAGGCGCCGGGCCACGGGGCGTGCCGGTCCCGTTGTCGAAGGACCCGTCGCATCCTTTCTGAAGGATTCCTGTCTGAAGGATTCCTGCCGGGCTGATTCCTGCCGGGAGCGGTCCCCGGACTGGCGGTCGGCGTCCCACTGGTCGTAGTCGGCGAAGTGCTGCGCCGAGCCGTGACCGTCGAGCACCACGATCTGCGTGGAGACGCGGTCGAGCAGGTACCGGTCGTGGGTGACCAAAACCAGCGCCCCCGGGAACTCGAGGAGCGCCTCCTCCAGCACTTCGAGCGCCGGGATGTCGAGATCGTTCGTCGGCTCGTCGAGGACCAGCAGGTCGGCCGGCCGCAGCATCATCCGGGCGAGGACGATGCGGGCGCGCTCGCCGCCGGAGAGGCGCGAGACCGGTGTTTCGAGCTGCCCCGGCTGGAAGAGAAAGCGCTTCGCCCACGCGGCGACGTGCAGGGGTTGATCGCGGTAGATCACCAGGTCCCCCTCCGGGGCCAGGGCGCGCTTGAGCGGGACCTTGGGGTCGAGGGGATCCCGGTTCTGGGCGAAGTAGACGACGCGCAGCCCCTCGGCGCGCTGGATCGTCCCGGCGACCGGATCGAGCTCCCCGACGATCGTCCGGAGCAGCGTCGTCTTGCCGGATCCATTCGGACCGAGGACCCCCAGCCGCATGCCCGGCGTGAGCACCAGGTCGAGGCGGTCGAGGATCGTCGTCTCCCCGTAGGCGACGCGCAGCCCCTCCCCCACCCAGAGCCGTTTGGATTTCCGGCCGGAGGAGGAGAACTCGATCCCGACGGTCGAGACGGCGCTGCGCTCGCGGAGTGTTTCGAGCCGCTCGATGCTGGCCTCCGCCGAGCCGATGCGCGCCTTCGATTTCCGGGTGCGGGCCTTGGCGCCGCGGCGCAGCCACGCCACCTCGCGGCGGACGAGGTTGGCGAGGGTGTCGCGGTAGGCCGCCTGGTTGCTCAGGGCCGCGTCCCGCGCCTCCAGGAAGTCGGCGTAGGTGCCGTTCACCTGGAACAGGCCGGCGTCGTGCAGCCGGTTGATCTCCAGCATGCGGCGGGCGACGCGCTCGAGAAAGTAGCGGTCGTGGCTGACGACGACGAAGCTGGTCGTCGAATTGCGCAGCAGCGTTTCGAGCCAGAGGATCGATTCGACGTCCAGGTGGTTCGTCGGCTCGTCGAGCAGCAGCAGGTCCGGGGCGCGGGCGAGCTCGCGCGCCAGGGCGAGCCGTGCCTTCCACCCTCCGGACAGCCGATCGGCCGGGACCTCCGGGTCGGTGAAGCGCGCCTGGCGCAGGGCGTGCCGCACCCGCTCCTCCCGCTCGTGCTCGTCGAGATGAGCGTCGGAGGCGGCCCCTTCGGCGACCACCTGCGCCGCCGTCATTCCATGGGCGAAGACCGGCGTCTGCGCGACGTACCCGATGCGGAGGTTCTTGCGGCGGGTGCAGGTCCCCGAGTCGGGGTCCTCGACCCCCCCGAGGATCTTCAGGAAGGTGGATTTCCCCGCGCCGTTCGGGCCGACGAGCCCGA
>DATNEZ010000523.1:0-9153 GCA_035606645.1 Binatia bacterium | reverse complement strand
GTCGTCGCACGGCGTGCCTGAGACCAGCATGACGTGACGGCAACCGGAGCGTCGATTGCACACATCGGACGTGCACGGATTGTCGTCATCGCAGTCGACCGGATCATGCCGGCAGGTCCCGCCCTGAACGTCACAGGAATCGATCGTGCAGGCGTCGTAGTCCTCGCATGACGGACACTCGATTTGCGGCGAGAAGTCGTCGACCCTTGCCCCGGCCGCGAAGATGCTGGCCGGACAGGAGATGAGAAGCGCACCGAGGAGCGCGCCCGACAACAGATGTTTTGGGGTTCTCATGTTCCGGGCGCCAAGAGGGAACCGATCCTCATCGCGACCTCAGGTTGAGGGAAGTCCAGGCCCGGAAGGTACGATCAGAATCGTTTCGAGTCAACCTTGACTGTCGATCTCGCGATCAGTCGACCTTGCGATAGGTTCCGACCACCGTCACCGGGTGCGCGGCGGTGTACGCGTCGCTGAACAGGCCGGTCAGGATGGTGCCGTCGGAATCCCGCGCCACGGGGAGCCCGAGGGCGTAGAGGGCGCTCGGCACGACGTCCGCGAGCGAGCCTTTGCCGAACTGGCTCCCGCGCCGGATGCCCGGCCCCAACGCGAGCAGGAGGCCGGCGGGGCCCCGATCGTGGACTCCCGACCACGGTCCGCCGCCCGTCATCTCCTTGAGGAACCGCGCCCTCACGCTCATCGGCTCGATCCCGTGCGTCGAGGTCACGAGCACGAGCGTGTCGCTCCGCGCCGGCGCCAGGCACTCCCCCACGACGGCGTCGATCTTCTGGTAGTAGCGCTCGAGGGCCGGCCCGTACAGGTCGATGTCCCGCCCGGACACGTTGCCGAACTCGGCCGGCCGGGCATAGCGCAGGAAGACGTGCGCCGCCCGGTCGAAACCGGGGAAGGAGAACGCGGCGATCAGCGGGCCGGTCGACGCGGCGGCCCGGCGCATCGCCCCGATCACCGCCTCGTCGGCGGCGGCCGCGCGGGCGAGCTCCGCCACCAGGACCCTCGAGTCCGCATCCTTGAGCCGCAGCGCCTCGGGGTCGAGGAGATCGGCGAACCACTTTGGGCCGGGGCCCGGAAGCGCCCGGGCCGCCGCGTCGAGGTCGGTGTCCCACCCGGCCTCCTCCACGGAGAACCCCATGCGGCCGCCGATCTCCCACAGGGCCGGAGCGGTCCGGTCGGAGACTCCCTGGGGCCGGCGGACCAGGACGGGAGACATGAGGACGTCGAATCCGATCCCGGGCGGCGTGACGCCGAGCCACGGATCGCCTCCGAGGAGGCCCAGGGCCCGGCCGGCGCGCACCCCGTGGCGGTACGGCAGCATGCCGGTGGCCAGCGACGTGCGGGTGACGGGCGCGACGCAGGGCCTGAGCGACACGAGACGCCCGCTGGCTCCCTCCTGGATCAGCCGGGAGAAGGCCGGCAGCTTCCCCTGGGCATGCATGGTCAGGACGGCATCGAGATCGGCTCCGTCGAAGTTCAGCAGGAGAAGGCGGCTGGCGGCGGGCGCGCGGCGCGACGCCGGGGCCGTCGCGGCGTTTCCGGGCCATCGCGGCGGCGCCGGGGCGCGGGGAACCGGACGATCGGCGTCCCGCGCAACGCCGAGCCCCGGTGAGCCGCCGGGGCCCGGGGACAGCGCCCCTGTCTCGAGCGTCTCCGACTCCGGCACCGGCACCCTGCCGCTGGCCGCGATGACCAGGGCCGCCACCGCCGTGATGGCGGCCGCCGCCTGCACCCAGGAGCGGCGCCTCAGGCCCGGCGCGACGGTGATCACGGCGGCGACGAGCCAGGCCAGGCTGAGGGTCAGGCACGCGCTCGCGAGTCGATCCGCATCACCCGGACCGAGCGTCGCCCGGTTGTTCGAGAGCATGAGCCAGCCCGAAGTCAGGACCGCGGCCATGTTGATCGCATGGAATCCCGTCACGTATCGGAGGCTCAACCAGGGAAGACGCAGCGGATGCCGGGCGAAGAATCGCAGTCCCGCGTAGAGCAGGGGCCAGACGAGCGCCGCCGCCAGCGTGTAGGCCAGGACCACGACCAGGAGGCCCGCGCCGCCCCGCGAGGCGGCGCCCGGGTTGCCGAGCGCGAGGAGCAGGGCCACGACGAGCCCGCCGTACAGCCCGGCCAGGGACGCGTGGACGACCAGCTTCGGAAAGGTCACGCCGCCTGATGGTAGCACAGCGCCCGGAAGCGCCTTGCCCGGTTTCCCGCGGCGCGGAGCGTTGTCGGGTCCCGGGCGTTCTGATATAGTCCGCCACCGGCATGCCGTTCGATTCACAGGCCCCGGTGGTCCGCCACGAAGCCCTGAACCGGGACCATTTCCTTCTGACTCTCGAATCCCCCCGCATCGCGCGCGAGGCCCGGGCCGGCCAGTTCGTGATGGTCCAGACGCGCGCCGGATCGGATCCGCTCCTGCGCCGCCCCATGAGCATCTACCGCGTCCTCTCCGGACGCCCGGGGCGCTTCCAGATCCTCTACAAGGTCGTCGGGACGGGGACGCGCTACCTCGCGCAGCAGCCGAGAGGGGCCGTTCTCGCCACCCTCGGCCCGCTCGGCAACGGGTTCCGGCTGCCGGATCCCGGCACACGCGCGGTCCTGGTCGCCGGAGGGATCGGCATCGCCATCTTCCCCTTCCTGGCCGAAGCGCTCGGCGCCCGGCGTCGCCCGCCGACGATTCTCCTGTACGGCGGGAGGTCGAAGCGGGACCTGGTGGCGCTCGATTTCTTCCGCGCCCGGCGGATCGCCGCGAAGCTGGCGACCGAGGACGGGAGCGCGGGAACCAGGGGCTACGTCACGCGACTTCTCGAGTCGCTCTTCGCCGCGAGGAAGCCCGGGGACCGGCTGGAGCTGTTCGTCTGCGGCCCGACCCCGATGCTGAAGGCGGTCGGGGCCCTGGCGAACGGTGCGGCGGTCCCCTGCCAGCTGGCGCTCGAGTCCCAGATGCCGTGCGGCATCGGAGTCTGCCTCGGTTGCGTGGTCGCCTGCCCGGCGGATGCGCGGGGCCCGGTGTTCCGCCGCGTCTGCACCGAGGGGCCCGTGTTCCGCGCCTCCGAGGTGGCGCTGTGAAACCCGCGCGCCGGCCCTCGGACGCCACCGACCTGGGCGTGCGGCTCGGGCCGCTTCGCCTCAAGAATCCGGTGGTGGCGGCCAGCGGCACCTTCGGCTACGGCGCCGAGTTCCTCCCGTACCTCGACCTGAAGGACCTCGGCGGCTTCGTCACCAAGGGCCTCTCCCTGCTTCCGCGCCGCGGCAACGCACCGCCGCGCACCTGCGAGACCGCCTCCGGCATGCTGAACGCCATCGGCCTGGCCAACGTCGGGGTCGAGGCGTTCCTCGCGGAGAAGCTCCCGCCCCTGCGCGGCTGCGGCACGGCGGTGATCGCCAACGTGTTCGGCGAGACCCAGGACGAGTACGTGGCCGTCGCCCGGCGCCTCAACGGCGCCGACGGGCTCGCGGCCGTCGAGCTCAATCTCTCGTGCCCCAACACCGAGAAGGGCGGCCTGGCCTTCGGCGTGTCGCCGCCGGTCATCAAGGAGGTCGTCGGCGCGGTCCGTCGCGCCGCCCCCGACCTGCCTCTCATCGTGAAGCTCACACCCAACATCACCGACGTGGCGGTCGCCGCGGCGGCCGCGAAGGAGGGGGGCGCGGACATCCTGTCCCTGGTGAACACCTTCCTCGGCATGGCCATCGACCTGAAGGGGCGACGGCCGGTGCTCGACAACGTCGTCGGCGGGCTGTCCGGGCCGGCCATCAAGCCGCTGGCGCTCTACATGGTGCACCGCGTGCATTGCGCGGTCGACCTGCCGATCATGGGGATGGGAGGGATCGCGAGCTCGCGGGACGTCCTGGAGTTCCTCGTGGCGGGGAGCGCGGCCGTCCAGGTCGGGACGCTGAACTTCTCCGACCCCGGGGCCATGCCGCGGCTGGTGCGCGAGGTCGACGCATGGTGCCGGGCCGAAGGGGTGCGGGCCGTGCGCGACCTGACGGGGACCCTCAGGCTTCCCGCCGGCTCCCACCCCGGGCCGCCTGCGGGCTGAGGGACCGATTCACATCGAGGTGGCGGCGGGCCTCTCGGTGGCGCGGCCGACGCCCAGCGCGGCGCCGCCATAGATGGCGTTCAGCTCGTCGAAGACCTTCTCTCCATCCGCCACGCGCCGCCCGTCCTTGTCGTACAGCACCAGGAACGGCAGCTCCTCGATGCCGTGCTGCTCGGCCACCGGCATCGTCCAGTCGACGATGTCGACCTTGCGGATCGCCAGCGTCTCCGGGTTCCTCGCCGCCAGCTTCTCCAGCTCCGGGCTGAGGGCCCGGCAGGGGGGGCACCACACCGCGTAGAAATCGAACACCGTGTACTTCCCGGGGACGGTGTGGCTCTCGAGGTCGACCCTCTCGCCGTGGGCGATGACCCGGACGTCGGCCTCCCCCGCCGGCGCCCGCCGCAGCGCGTACGCCCCGAGCGCCGCCACGGCCAGCACCGCGACGCCTCCCAGGAGCCAGACATTTCGCCCGCGTGTGTCCATGCCCCGCGATTATCGACCTCTCCTGGCGTCGGGTCAACACACTGACCCGCTGCCTGGACCGTCCCGTCCTTGCAATGCGCCGCGAGTTCTGCAAACATTTCGACGATGCCTGCCGCGGATCGACTCATCGTCGCCCTCGACGTGAATTCTCGCGAGAACGCCCTGTCGCTCGTGGCCGCCCTCCGCCCCAAGGTGCAGCGGTTCAAGATCGGCGTCGAGCTGTTCACCGCGTGCGGCCCGCCGCTGGTGCGCGAGATCCTGGAGAAGGGGGGCCAGGTCTTCCTCGACCTCAAGTTCCACGACATCCCGAACACCGTGGCGCGCGCGGCGGTGGCGGCGGCCCGGCTGGGGGTCGGCATGTTCACCATCCATCTCTCCGGGGGGGCGATGATGGCCCGGCGCGCGGTGGATGAGCTCGAGGCGCACTGCCAGGTCTATCGCGTGCCGCGACCGAAGGTGCTGGGGGTGACCGTCCTCACCAGCCTCTCCGCGCAGGACCTGGAGCAGCTGGGGGTCGGGCGCTCCATCGAGGACCAGGTGGTGACGCTTGCGGAGATGGGGAAGGCCGCCGGCGTCGACGGCATCGTCTGCTCGCCGCGCGAGGCGGGGATCCTCCGCGAGGCGTGCGGCCGCGAGTTCCTCATCGTCACCCCGGGCATCCGGCCCGAGGGCGGCGAGACGGACGACCAGTCGCGCACGCTGACGCCCCGCGCGGCCATCCAGGCGGGCGCCGACTTCCTGGTGGTCGGACGGCCCATCGTGAAATCGGAGGACCCCCTCGAGGCGGCGGAGACCATCCTGCTCCAGATGGACGGAGCATGAAGGCGCGCACCCCGGCCCGATACCCGGGCAGGCTCCTCGCACTCCCGCTCGTCCTCGCACTCATGGCCGGTCTCGTGCTCTCGTGGACCCGCCGCGCCGACGCATCCCTTCGCACGGCTCCCCTGACCAACGAGGACGTCGTCCGGATGACCATGACCGGCGTCCCCGAGCGCGAGATCCTGGCGGCGATCGAGGCCCGCACCGTCGATTTCGACCTGTCGACCGAGATGCTCGGCGAGCTGCGGGTGGCGGGAGTCTCCGATCGCGTCATCGAGGCGATGCGGCGGCGGCAGGCGGCCATGCCGCGCTCCGAGCCTCCCCCCGCGCCGACACCGGCGCCCGCCCGGATGGGATCCCTGCGGATCGAGTTCGACGCCGGGGACGAGGGGGACAAGCCCTCGGAGCGGTCGGCCATCGCCCTCAGGAAGCTCCCCAAGGGACTGGAGCGCCGGGGAGGCGTGGAGGTCGGCGAGATGAGCGACATGGCCCTGGCCGTCCTGTGCACGACGGCCGATCATGTGCCCGACCACTGGGACACGCGGAGCCCGCTCCAGGGGGCGCCGCGCCACGAGCTGCTGCAGATGGCCACCGGCAGCGCGACCGAGAAGGTGAAGGGGCACGAGATCCTCTACCTGGATCGCAAGGACGCCTACGACCTGGAGATCGCCGCGGGGAACCACAACATCGTGGTGGCCGCCGCAGGCAAGCAGGCGGGATCGGGCACCTGGCGCCTGCTCGAATCGGACGGCGCGCGCGTCACCGTTCTGGAGGGCCGCCGGACGCGGATCGTCCTCAAGGCGCACAGCCGCATCAAGGGCAGCTTCATGGCGGGGTTCAGCGTCGACAGCGAATGGCGCATCGTCTCGGTCGAGGTGCCCGAGGCCGCGGCCGCTCCGGAGGCCCGCCCGTGAGCGGCGGCGGGCCGCGCGCCGCGCTCAGCCTGGTGCTGGCCGGCGGGGGGATCACCGGCGCCATGTACGAGTTCGGCGCCCTGCAGGCCCTGGATCACTTCTTCTGCGGATCCTTCCGGGTCAACGACTTCGACATCTTCGTCGGCACCAGCGGCGGGGCGGTGGTCGCGGCCCTGATGGCCAACCGCGTGCCGCCGGGGGACGTCGGCCGGGCGATCATCCACAACACCGAGTCCCCCCTGAACTTCAAGCAGGACGACATCATCGAGATCGACTGGAAGGAGATGAAGTCGTCGGTCATGAAGGCGCTCCGGGTCGTGCCGGCGCTGTTCCGGTACTACCGTCGCAATCCCAAGGTCTTCTCCGTCGCGCGGGCGCTGTACGCCCTGGAGGAGAACATGCCTTCCGGTCTCTACAGCCTCGACAAGTACCAGGCGTACCTGATGCGCCTCCTGTCGCGGCCGGGATGCGTCAACTCCTTCGAGCAGCTGTCGCGCGAGCTGTACATCCCGGCGATCCACCTCGACACCGGCGACAAGGTCCTGTTCGGAACGCCCGGGTGGCGGGACGTGCCGATCTCCGACGCCATCGCCGCCTCCTCCGCGCTGCCCCTGTACTTCCAGCCGGTGACCCTCAAGGGGCTCGATTTCGTCGACGGCGGCGTGGCGGGCGTGGCGCACGTCGACATGCCGATCGAGCGCGGCTCCCGGTTCATGGTCCTGGTCAATCCCATCATCCCCTTGCACAACGATCCGGGGCGGGTGGCGATCCCCACGTTCTCCGGCCACTGCTCGCGCATCCGGGAGAAGGGGATCACCTTCGTGGTCGACCAGACCCAGCGGATTTCGGCGCGCGAGAAGCTGGCGCTGGGTCTCGAGCGCTTCCGGGCCCACCACCCGGAATCGCGCCTCTTCCTGATCGAGCCGCCCCCGACCGACTCGTTCATGTTCATGGAGAACATCCTGAACTACGGCTCGCGCGTCGCCATGCTCAACTACGGCTACCGATCCACCGCCCGGCACCTGCGCGCGCGCTTCGACGCCTACCGGCAGGCGTTCGCGGCATACGGCATCGACGTGTCGCTCGAGGGGCTCCAGGAAGACAACCCCTGGGAGCCGGCCCCTTCCCTGCTGGTCCCCCCCGCGCCCCCGGCAAGCGAGGCGGTCCCGGAGATCGCCCGGGCGGCGGCCGGCGCCGGGGAGAATTCGGCAGCCTGAGCGGCCGGCGAAAGCCCCCCCGGCCGCTTGCCCGACGGGCGCCGGGACATTAGATTTCCGACCGGCCTCGTGGCCCGCCTCGCGGAGGGTACCCCTGGAGAACATCGGCGACCTGGAGCTGCTCATCGCCTCCCACAATTCGATCGTCGCGATCGAGAGCGCGGAGGAGGAGCGCGTGCGCATGCTCGTCGCCGAGGCCTCGGTGCGCCAGGACCTGCCGTTCTTCGAGTGGAAGGTGACGACCGGGCTGGCGCGCATGGGGGCGGGGGATCCGCTGTACGAGACGGAGAAGCCGGCCCAGGCGCTGAAGGCGGCGGCCGGGATGCGGACCGAGGCGGTCTATCTCTTCTACGACCTGCACAAGTACTTCGACGACCCGGCGATCCTGCGGGCCCTCCGGGACATCGGGGAGTCCTTCTCGGAGGACCGGCGCACCCTCGTCCTGTGCGCCCCGGCCATCGACATCCCGGACGACCTGAAGGCCTGCACGGCGCGCATCCGGCTCGAGCTGCCCGACGTGGAGGCGCTCCGCGAGCTGACGGTGCGCACGCTGCGCGGCCTGGGAACGCCGCAGCGGATCAAGATCGACCTGTCCCTCTCCGAGATCGGCCAGCTGATCGATTCGCTGCGCGGGCTGACCCTGAAGGAGGCTCAGCGGGTCCTCATGGCCGCGGCCCTGGACGACCTGCGCCTCGACAAGAAGGACTTCAAGCACATCCTGGAGCGCAAGAAGAGCCTGATCGCGGGCGACGGCGTGCTCGATCTCGAGGCGCAGGACGCCACGCTCCAGCAAGTGGGCGGACTCGACAATCTGAAGACCTGGCTGAAGAAGCGCGCCGCCGGATTCTCGCCCGAGGCCCGCAAGCACGGGCTCGAGGCTCCGAAGGGCGTCCTCCTGATCGGCGTGCAGGGCTGCGGCAAGAGCCTCTGCGCCCGGGCGGTGGCGAGCGAGTGGGGGCTGCCGCTCCTGCGGCTCGAGGCGGGGGCGCTCTACGACAAGTTCGTCGGCGAGTCCGAGCGGAAACTGCGCGACGCGCTGGCGACGGCCGAGGCGATGGCTCCGTGCGTCCTCTGGATCGACGAGATCGAGAAGGGGTTCTCGGGACGGACCGGCACGGAGTCCGACGGCGGGCTGTCGCGCCGGATCTTCGGCACCTTCGTGTCGTGGCTGCAGGATCGCAAGCGGCCGGTGTGCGTGACCGCCACCGCCAACGACATCCAGGCGCTGCCGCCCGAGCTGCTGCGCAAGGGGCGCTTCGACGAGATCTTCTTCGTCGACCTGCCGGGCGAGGCCGCCCGCCGTTCCATCCTCGCGGTGCACCTCGCCAAGCGGAGCCTGGATCCGAAGGCGTTCGGCCTGGCGGAGCTTGCCGCCGCCGGCGAGGGGTTCAGCGGCGCGGAGCTCGAGGCGGCGATCGTGTCGGCCCTCTACTCCGCCTTCAGCGACAAGCAATCGGTGTCGACGCCCCACGTCCTCGCGGAGATCCAGAAGGCGGTCCCGCTGTCCCGCACCTGCCGCGAGTCGATCGAGGCGCTGCGCGAGTGGGCGAAGGGGCGAACCATTCCGGCCGCGATCGACCCGGTCCGGCCGGCGACCAGCGCCGCCTGATCCGCCCCGTCAGCCCGCTCCCCCGCTCCCCGCCAGCCGTCCCAGCCACGTGACGAGCGAGAGCCCGA
>DATNEZ010000516.1:0-3147 GCA_035606645.1 Binatia bacterium | reverse complement strand
GACGGACCCCCGCCGACCACCAGGACGTCCGTCTGCGCCGCCACCTGGGCGCGGCGGGGCGGCAGGTCGATCAGGGTGGTGTGCTCCGGTCGCCGGAGGGCGGGCATCGCCGCGTTACGACTCGCCCTGCCTGGGGCGCAGGGACTTGAGGAGCTCGCAGAGGATCTGATTGGTCCGCCTGGCTCGTTCCTGGAGCGGAGGGATTTTCTCCTCGAGATTCTTGATGATCTTCTTGCGCGTATCCCAGGATCGATCCAGGAACGCACAGAGCTTCCCCACGTTCAGCTGGCCGATCGAAGGCATCGGCATGTCGACATCGGCGAGAAAGCCCGAGACTTTCGAGGCGTAGGGAAGCGGGACGAACGGGATTTTCTGGATCCCCGAGAAAATCAGGAAGTGCAGTCGCATGCCGACGCTGAAGGACATGTGCCCCACCAGCCCCAGGACCTGGGCCGACGTGTAGTCTCCCTTCAGGACGCTCGCCCGCTGGGCATTGGCCATCTTCGAGATGACCGCATGCGAATGCTGGGGATCCCGGCTCTCTCCCCGCTCCATCGGGACGAAGAGAATCTGGGCGTCGAACCGTTCGACCATGAAGTCGGCGGCGTTGGCCAGAATGGCGTGGTACTGCTCGACGTCCAGCTGCGGCGCCGCGGGGCCGGGCTCGCGAACCGAAAACCCGACCAGGGGCACGTCCGGATCCACCCCTTCCTTCTTGAGCATCTCCTTGGTGAACGTCTGCGGCTTCAGCAAAAGGGCCGGGTCTGCGGTCACCTCGATCTCCTGGTTCACCCCGAGGTCATGCAGCGTCCTCTTCGCTTCTCCCTCGCGCACGGTGATGACGTCGACCCTGTTCAGGGTCTCCACGACCAGCTTCTTCGATTCCGGCGTCTGGAGCGGCCCCACGCTGATCGCATACACCATGACCGGGATCCCAAGGTCCTTGGTCCAGTTGACGTCCCGCAGATACTCTTCGACACGACCGTCGAAGAGGAGCCCCCCGCCCCCGAGGATGAGTAGATCGAGCCTCTTCAGCTCGTCCAGGACCTCATCCTTGTGGATCTCGCGAATCGCGACGGGACGCACCTTGTGCCGGCGCTCGGTGTCCGCCGGGTTCTTCGAGAACACGACGATCTCCACGTCCAGCCCGGAGGCCTGAATCTCCTTCAGGATGGCCTCGAGGATCGCCTCGTCGCCGAGGTTCATGCCTCCATACGATCCGGAAATCGCGATCCGAAATTTCATGGGCGCGGCTCCGAGCAAGCGACGTCAACGCTGTCCGGTCAGGGTCCATGAAATTCTATACCCCGGTGCTGCCCGAGGACAGGGACTCGCTGGTTCCCCGCCCGGTTCTCCCGCCTTATGTATGACTTACGAGTGGCTCCATCACCCCGCATTCTCCCGGAGCCGTGCGCCGCGCGCACCATTTCGGGGCTCTCGTTTTACAGGGGGGTCGGCCTCCCGGAATTACCAAAGCCGTCATTGCGAAGGTATGGGGTTCATCGTATCGTTCGGGTCCCCGGTCGCCCGATCGACCGCCCCGGAGAGTGGCTCGGGCGCCAGGGAGAAAGCGCCGTGCGCCGTCTCGGACTGCCCCTCGCAACCTTCCTCACGCTCATACTGAGTGTCTCCGCCCGGGAGAAGTCCCCGGACGGTGGCCCGCATACTCTCCGTCCTGCCTCCCCCAAGGCGATACTCCAGGCCGCCGCCGGCTCTCACGTCGAAGAGACAGCCGCCCGAAGGCGGGAGGAGACCCCCGCCGCCGAACGCCGGTTCCGCCGGCTGCCGGACAGGGGGTTCTGGGCCCGCGGAGGAGGGGGGATTCTGGTGCGCGGCGACAGCCGCGGGGTCGAGATCTCGGCCCTGCCCCGCTCCGGCTCGCCATGGAGGCTGGGGCTTGGCGTGAGCCGGTTCGGCCGGGGGGATTCGCTCGAGGCGCTCCAGCCGGGGAGTCCCGCTGGCCAGGGAGATGGCCTGGAGATCGGCCGGAACGGGCTGCGAGAGTGGTACCGGACCGCCGACGCGGGCATCGAATACGGCTTCCGGATCGAACATCCCCCCGTGGGGGAACCCCGCTACGGCCCTCTGAAGCTCGAGGTGTCCGTGACGGGAGGGCTGGGCGTCGCCGCGGACGGGTGCGATGGCTGCGTGGGTTTCCAGGATTTCGCCGGCAGGGTGGCGCTTCAGGGTGCCCGGATCCGGTCCACGGACGCCGCGGGGCGGGACCTCCCGACCCGCGTCGTCCCGCGAGACGGGGTGATCGAGCTGCAGATCGATGACGCCGGGGCGATCTTCCCGATCCAGGTCGACTCGACGCTTCAGGCCCCGGCCGCCACCCTCCGTGGAGAGACCGCGGGGGACTTCTTCGGATCCGCCATCGCCGCAGCGGGGGACGTCAACGGGGACGGGTACGGCGACGTCATCGTCGGAGCGGGAAGATATGACAACGGAGACTTCCGCATGGGCCGGGCCTATCTGTTCCTGGGATCGGCGGAAGGGCTCGAAACCTCCCCCTCCTGGGTAGTGGAGGGAAGCGACTACGGCTTCGGTTTCGCCGCCAGTGTGGCCGGGGCGGGGGATGTGAACGGCGACGGTTTTGCTGATGTCCTGGTTTCGAGGATGGGCGGCGCCCAGGCCTACCTCGGCTCGGCCACGGGGCTCTCGACGTCCCCGGGCTGGGCTTCACCGATTCCGGTGGGGATCGATGAGTTCGGTGCCGCGGTGGCCGGGGCGGGGGATGTGAACGGCGACGGCTACGCGGACCTCCTCGTCGGGAGGCCGCGCTCGGCCCTGGCCGGATTCCGCTCCGGAAGCGTCGACCTGTATCTCGGATCCGCGACCGGCCCCGGGACATCCGCCGCGTGGACCACCAGCGGGGAGCGAATCGATGACGAGTTCGGCTATGCGCTGGCCGCGGCGGGGGACGTCAATGCCGATGGCTACGGCGACGTGATCGTCGGAGCGCCCGGCTACGATTACCCCGAGCCGATCGACCGGCCCAACGCCGGCAAGGTCCAGGTATACCTCGGGTCCGCCTCGGGGCTCTCCTCATTCCCCGTCTGGGAATCGAACAGCATCGGCCGGTTCGCATTTCTCGGATTCAGCGTCTCGGGCGCCGGCGACGTGAACGGCGACGGCTACGACGAC
>DATNEZ010000507.1:0-2066 GCA_035606645.1 Binatia bacterium | reverse complement strand
GCCGGATCGACGCCCATCGGCAGGACGATGATCCGCCGGGCCGCTCCCGGCAGGAGCCGATCGACCAGGGACGCGGTATACCGACTGTTGGCCACCACGGTGTGCGCGTGGGCCACGACGAAGCGCGCCAGGCGTCCCCAGGGCTCCCGGTCGGCATAGTCGGCCAGATCGGCGCCGTGCACGAGCACGGCATAGCGGATGCGGCACAGGCGCGCCAGGACGGCCATGGGAGCGCCGATCGACAGGAGCTGGCCGCACACCAGGTAGTCGAACCGCCGCCTGAAGAGAAGCGCCGCCAGGTGGACCGCGCCCAGGCAGGAGCGCGCCACGCGACGCAGGACCCCGCCGTGCCCCGGAAGCCAGCGGCGCACCACCTCGACGGACAGCCGCGCATCGATCGCCTCGCACCCGGCGGCCTGGGGCGCCAGGACGATCGCCTCGTCGCGGCCGAGATGCCGCGCCAGGCCGTGGTAGAGGGTCGACTCGCCCCCCAGGAGCGGCGGAAAGTCGTTGACCGCGAGAAGCAGCATCCCGCTCACCGGTCCTTGCGGCCGCCCGGCGAGCCGGGAGACGGGGGAGCCCGGCGGGAGCCGACGCGCGTGGCCGACCCCTCCAGCACCGCGACGACCAGGAGCACGAGGGCGGCGTGCACCAGGAAGATGAACGCCACGGGGCCGTCTCCACGGCGCAGCCCGAGCGCCGAGAGCCCGAGACCGAGCGCGAGGGACAGGATCAGGGCCAGCGCGCGCTTCTGGGTTCCCAGGAGATCGGTGAACCGGTGGTGGATGTGGTCCCGCCCGACGAAATCGATCCACTGGCGGAAGCTGCGGACCCGCCCGGAGGCGACGCGCGACACGGTGGTCTGGATCATGTCGTAGATCAGGACGCTGAAGATCAGCACCGGCGTGGCGAGGGCGACGAGGGGATCCCCCTCGGCCCAGTCTTCCTTGATCGCCAGGGAGGCGAGCAGGAAGCCGACGCTGGCGCTGCCCGAGTCGCCCAGGAAGATGCTGGCCGGTCGCGTGGCGCGCAGGTTGTGCGGCAGGAACCCGAGAAGCGCGCCGGCGAGCGCCGCGCAGGCCGCCGCCAGCCCCGCCTGGCCCGACGAGTGGGCCACCAGCCCCAGGAGAACGGAGATGAGCGCCCCCAGGGTCGCCGCCAGGCCATCCATGCCGTCGATGAAGTTGTAGGCGTTCGTGATGCCGACGATCCACACGACCGACAGGATGAGGTTCGCCAGGTGGCCGGCCGCGCCGGGGAGGAGGTCGAGCCGCACGCCGGCCCCGATGACCACGACCGCGCAGACGATCTGCAGCCCGAGGCGCAGCCGGGCGGACAGGCCGCGCGTGTCGTCCACGGCCCCGGCCAGCATGAGGGCGAGTGCCGCCGCCGCGATGCACAGCATCTCGCGGTCGATCGTCGAGGTCCGCCCCATCGCCAGGACGAAGGCGGAGAGGACCGCCACCCCGCCGAGCCTGGGGGTCGGCGCGCCGTGCGTCTTGCGCGCATCCGGATGATCGAGCGCGCCCCCGCGCCGCGCCACGAGTCCCACGAAGGGGGTCAGGCCGAAGGCAGCCAGGAAGGCGACCACCGCGATCTCGGGCACCGCCCCGCCGGGCGGCCGGGCCAGGAGCCACACCGCCACCATGAGGAGGGCTAGGACAGGCACTGTCGCACCTCCGCGATGACGCGCTCGACCTCCCGTTCGGAAAGACCGGGGTGGATCGGCAGGGAGACCGTCTCGCGCTGCGCCAGGTCGGTGTGGGGGAACGGCTCCCGCAGCCCCAGCAGGACGTGCAGCGGCCGGTGCACCGGGCGGCGGGCGACCACACCGCGCCGGTTCAGCTCGGCGAGACGGCGATCGGCGTCCTCGAGGCGAACGCAGTACCTGTAGATCATCGGATCGGCGCCGGCGGGCACGGTCGGGCGCAGGACGCCGAGCGGTACCAGGGCCTCGTCGTACCGCCGCGCGATGGCGGCGCGCTTCTCGCGGAACCCGGCCAGGCGGTCCATCTGCACGCGCAGGATCGCCGCGTGCAGGTCCCCCATGAGGCCGTTCACCCTGG
>DATNEZ010000504.1:0-2571 GCA_035606645.1 Binatia bacterium | reverse complement strand
TCGGGCTGGGCGAAGGCGTCGGTCCGCATGGTTCCGGATCCGCTCTATCCCGTCGCCCGCGTGCTGGAGGGGGAGATAGGCGGCGCGAAGTGGGCCGTGACCGGCGACTTTCTCACCTGGGAGCCCGGCATCAAGTGGCTCGGGTTCCACGACGGGCACCGCGTGCGCTCGCTCATCGGAACGAACGACTCGACCGGGCTGACCCCCGCGGGGCGCGTCGAGCGCACGCAGCTGGATTCCCTGCCGTTCGCCGCGGCCCGCCTCGTTTCGGCCGCCCGCTTCCTGCCGTTCCTGCGGATCCGCACCGAGACCTCGACGTGGTTCCCTGTCGCCGATCACCAGGTCATGGTCCTGTATGCCATCGGGCCGGGCTACCTCGCGGAGGTCGCCTCGGAATCGACGCGCTGAGACATCCGCGGAGAGTTTGTGGGAATCGCGTCGCGATTCTGTTATGGTGTTCGGTCCTGAACGGGGTCTCATGATCGAAGTGGCGGGGTTGAAGAAGGTGTACGGCAGCCGGGCGGCTGTCGACGGGATCAATTTCTCCGTCAGCAAGGGAGAGATCCTCGGGTTCCTGGGACCGAACGGGGCGGGCAAGACCACCACGATGCGCATCCTGACCGGCTACGTGCCGCCGACGTCGGGCACGGCCAGGGTGGGCGGGTTCGACGTCCAGGACTCCCCGATCGAGGTCAAGAAACGGATCGGCTACCTGCCGGAGCACCCGCCCCTCTACACCGAGATGCTGGTCCGCCCGTTCCTGCGCTTCGCGGCCAGGCTGCGCGGCGTGCCCCGCAAGGAGCTGAACGGCCGCGTCGATCGGGCGATCGATCGGTGCGGCCTGCAGCCCGTGGCGGGACGGCTCATCGGGAACCTCTCCAAGGGATACCAGCAACGCGTCGGCCTGGCGCAGGCCATCCTGCACGATCCGGACGTCCTCATCCTGGACGAGCCGACGGTCGGGCTCGACCCCTCCCAGATCCGCGAGATCCGCCAGCTGATCAAGAGCTTCGCCGGCGAGCACACCGTCATCCTCTCGACCCACATCCTGGCCGAGGTCACGATGACCTGCAACCGGGTTCTGATCATCAACGAGGGGAGGATCGCGGCGGACGAGACGATGGAGCGCCTCAGGGCGCGCGGCGAGCGGACGCAACGCATCGCGGTCCGCCTGGCGCGCCCCCCGGCGGACCCCGAGGGGGCGCTGCGCGCGGTTCCCGGGGTCCTTTCCGTCACGCGGGAGGCGGCCCCCGACGGCTCCTTCACAGTGGAAATGGACTCGGCGCGCGACGCCCGCGAGGAGATCGCGCGGCTGGCGGTGACGCAGGGGTGGGGGCTGCTCGAGATGCGGGCGATCACGCTCAGCCTCGAGGACATCTTCATCCGCATCATCCGCGGCGAGGAGGCGGCGGCGTGAAGAACGTCCTGACGATCGCCGAGCGCGAGGTGCGGACCTATTTCACCTCGCCCCTGGCCTACGTGATCCTCGGAGTGTTCCTGATGCTCAGCGGGTACATCTTCTGGGCGTCCCTGGTGCGCTTCTCGGTCCTCTGCCAGCAGTACGGCAACAATCCCTACGTGTTCAACCAGCTCAACGTGAACGACATGGTGATCCGTCCCCTGTTCGGCAGCATGGGCGTGATCTTCCTCCTGATGATCCCGGTCATCACCATGCGGCTGATGGCGGAGGAGCGGCGGACGGGGACCGCCGAGCTGCTGTTCACCTGTCCCATCACGACCGGCCAGGTGATCCTGGGGAAGTACCTGGGGGCGGCCTTCCTGCTCCTGGTGATGCTCGGCGCGACGCTGAGCTACCCCCTCCTGATCATGGCCTCGAGCGCCAAGCCGGACATGAAGCCGACTCTCGTCGGGTATCTCGGGGTGCTCCTGATGGGCCTGGCGTTTCTCGGCATCGGACTCCTGGTGTCGGCGATGACCGAGAACCAGATCATCGCCGCGGTCGGCGCCTTCGGGGCGCTCCTGATGCTCTGGGCGGTGTCCTGGGTCGCCGACTCGGTCACCGTGACCGTGGCCGGCCTGATGAACACCGCCAGCTTCGGGCTGTGGGAGAAGCTGAATCTGGGCCTGGGCGGCCCGACCCTCGGCGACCTTCTGAACAAGATCTCGATCACCGAGCATTTCCAGGACTTCCGCAAGGGACTCCTCGACACCGAGCACGTGGTCTTCTACCTGAGCGTGGTGTTCTTCTCGCTGTTTCTGACCCAGCGCGTGGTCGAATCGCGCCGTTGGAGAGGGTAGGGGAGGCGCATGAAGTTCCTCAAGAGCGCCGCCACGGGCCTGGGAGCCCTGCTCATCGTCCTGGCGATCATCCTGAGCGGCCTGGTCCCCGAGCACGGCACCTACGTCATGGTGGTGGGCGGCTTCGGCCTGGCCCTGTTCGTCACCGGGCTCGTCCTGAACCGCGAGCGGGTCGTGGCGCTCCTGAAAGGGAAGCGGGCGCGCGCCGCGGGGGCCAGCGCCGGCTACATCCTGACGGTCCTGGCGGTCCTCGTGCTCGCCAACTTCCTCGCCGGGCGCCACCACAAACGCTTCGACCTGACCGAGAACCAG
>DATNEZ010000497.1:0-2137 GCA_035606645.1 Binatia bacterium | reverse complement strand
TCGGGCTGTCGTCGCCGCCGCCGCAGCCGGCGAGACTCAGGGCCACGCAGAGGACGGCCGCCGATCTCAAGACGCCTGTGCGGCCCCGGGCCGTCACGGACACACCACCAGGCGCTGGCCGAAGAACTCGCCGAAGATTGTCAGATCGATCGGGCCGACGTAGCTGTCGCCGTCGAGATCGGCCGCATCGACGTACCCGGCCTCGCCGCTGCGCGTGTTCCAGGCGCGCGCCAGGATGTTGAGATCTGTTCCGTCGATCAGGCAGTCGCGGACGATGTCGGAGGTCTTGACCACGGCGAGAGCGTCGACCTTGCTGCCGGAGCGGGCGTCGGGATTCGTGATGGTGAGGGTCCTCGGCCCCAGGGTCGCATTGGACGCCACGTCGATCGTCGCCGTGAGCTCGTCCGAGTCGACCAGGGAAGTGGCCCCGGCGACGATCCCGGGACCGAGACTCAGGAGGGCGTCCTCCAGGAAATTGAGGCCGTTCACCCGGACGGAGTGCCGCCCGGATTGCAGGATGTAGTGCGAGCCGGTCCCGGCCTCCACGGCGGTGGACACCACCGGCGCGGGGGCGGCCGCCACGGTCGTGCTGGCCGTCGCGGCCGTCAGCGGGGCCGTCTCGTTCGAGTCGATCTGGCAGGCACTCGAGGTGATGACGCTCCCCACGGCCAGGGTGCCGCTCACCCTCACCACCAGCTGCACGGAGCCGGAGCTGCCGACCGGGAGGGCCCCGATGCTCCAGGTGACGGTCGACCCCGAGAGGAGACCGCCCGAGGTCGCCGAACGGAACGTGGTATTGGCCGGCACCTGGGTCGTGATCACCACCCCGCTGCCGTGGGCAGTGCCGCTGTTGAGATAGGACAGCGTGTAGGTCAGGTTGGAGCCCGCCATGACCGGGTCCGGCGAGTCGGCCTGCGAGAGGGCGAGCGCCGGCGACGAGGTGACCGTGGTGCCGACGACCCCGGCGGAAACCGGCGCCGTCACATTGCTGTCGATGCTGCAGGTGCTGTTGTTGATCACCGTCCCGTTGGTCAGGGGACTCGCGACGCGCACCGTCATCTGGACCGATCCCGAGGCCCCGGCGGCCAGGATCCCCAGGCGCCAGGTGACCTCGCCGCTCGCCAGGGTTCCGCCTCCGGTGGACGAGACGAAGCTGGTGTTGGCCGGAACCCCGTCGGACAGGATGACATTCGTGGCTTCCTGATCACCGGTGTTCGCGTAGCCGAGCGTGTAGGTGACGTTTCCCCCGGCCGCGACCGGGTCGGGAGAGTCGGTCAATGAAACGACGGGCCGGGGCCCGATGACCTCGACCGGTCGCGCGCTCACCGAATTGGAAGCCGGGCTCTCGTTCCCGGCGGAGTCGAAGGCGTGCACCACGAAGTAGTAGGTCGTACCGGGATCGAGACTCCAGACCTCCGAGCTCGTCGCGGTTCCCGCTTCCTGCACCTGCGTGTAGACCCCGGGGGAGGTCCCGTAGCGCAGCCGGTACCCGGCGAGGTCCGATTCATGGTTGGCGTCCCAGGAGAGCCGGACGACTGTCGCGGCGAAAAGGGGGGCGGCGATCGAGGCGAATACGCACAGGCAGGCGAGGGCACATGCCCTCAGCCCGCCGACCACGCCCCTCCCGCGTGTCGCCATGACCCCCCTTCGCCGGCGCGCTGAAGGCGCTCGGCATCCCCCGTACGAATAGGGGTTTAGCAAGATGTCTGCCACTACGGCTTGTACACGCGATTGGTAATTGAATTTGCAAGTTGTTCAATCCAAATGGCTTAATTCTGGTCTCAAGATAGGTGCAATTGAGACATTGAGTTGGCGGCCCGTCCCTGTAACCCGCGCTGACAGTCCTGTCGTCCCCGGCCACAGAAGATGACAGCCGTGGGGGACAGGTCTCGGAGCCTAAGGGGCGAGCTTCAGCAGGAAGATGTCGGCGGCGCCGGCGCTGGTCAGGAGACCCTTGCCGAAATCGACATCGCCCCAGAAGTAGCCGGTCACATAGGGGCTGCCGCCTGGGTCGGATGCGATATCGAGGCTTGTTTCGGTATGGAGGCCGCCGAACCGGCGGGCCCAAAGATTGGCCCCGGCGGCGGAGTACTTGGCCACGAAGATGTCCTGCGTGCCCAAGCTGGTCAGCGAGGCG
>DATNEZ010000495.1:0-2014 GCA_035606645.1 Binatia bacterium | reverse complement strand
GAACACGTGGCTCCACCCGGTTTCCCGGGAGGCGCTCATCCCCACGGCTCCCGCGACGGGTCGGATGAGGGCCCCGAGCGGATCGCCGCACACGGACGGGGGCAGCACCAACAGACAGTCGTACGTGTGCGCCGCGCCCGGGACGCCCGGCTCCACCTCCCTGGGGTTGCTGATGTCGTCCGGGAATCCCCCGGTCAGGATCCGGTCTTCATAGTCCTCTTTCGTGGCGAGTTGCGTGGGGCCGCCCACGCGCTCAAACGCCAGCGTGTTGAAATTCGCGAGGATCACGGAATTGTCGTGGCTTGAGGCGTGGCCGCCGCCGTGGATGATGTGCGCGCCCCACGGTCCGTAATGTGGGTTGTAGCGGCCTCCGGAATAGTCGCCCAAGGACTGCGCGTTGTCTCCCCAAACGCCCTTCAGGAGGACGCTGTCGAGGGTGTTGGTCATCGGGACGAATCCCGCTTCGCCGCGGGTGGTCGGAACCCATTCGGGCAGGCCGGCCGGCGCGCCGGGCGGAACGGCGCCCAGGCTGCCCCAAACCCACGACACCCCCAGCAACAGAATCAAGCACCTGCGTTTCATTCGGCCTCCGACGGTTGGAATCGTCGGTCGGAGTTCACCGGTCGGGGGGCGCCCTGTGACTCAAATCGCTGCCGAATTTCAAGATCGAGTCACACCCGGCCCCCGGGCGGTTAATATGGGCCGAGGACCGGCATCTGATGGAAGACTCCGTTCTGCGGGAACTGGCCGTGCGATCGGCCTCCGGCGAAATGGACGCGCTGGAGAGTCTCATTCGGGGTTTTCACCCCTCCCTGTTCAGCTATCTCCACCTCCTGGGAGTGCCCCCCAGCGATGTCGACGAGATCGCGCAGCAGGTCGTCATCAACATGTACCAGAGCCTGCGAGGCTACCGCTCCGACCAGCCGTTCCTTCCGTGGCTCCGCAGCATCGCCCGGCACTCGGTCTCCAACTACTGGCGCAGTCGTCGACGCGATCAGCATCGCCGTGGGGTTTTCGCTTCGTACCTGAGTGAGGTCTTCGTCGAGGCCGGCGAGGCCGTGCCGGAAACCCCATCGTCCCGGCTGCGGGAGTGCATGGAACGGCTGCAGGACAAGCACCGGGAAATGGTCCGGCTTCGATACTTTCAGAATCTGGACTCGTCCCGGATCTCGGAGAAAGTCGGCTTGAGCGCGGTGGCCGTGCGCCAGGCGCTCTCCAGGATCCGCGAGATCCTCCGGGCGTGCGTCAAATCGTCGCCGACTTTGAAGACGACCTGAAGGAAGGCAGCTGATGGACCGGAAGCAGTTCCGCGACCTGGTGGACAAATGCCTCGAAGGGGAGGCGAGCCCCGAGGAGCAACTCCGCGCGGTCGACGCCGCCCGCGCTTCGGCGGAGCTTCGGGCGGAGTTGCTCGAGACGGCCTCGTTCGAAGCCGCGCTCCGCTCGGCGGGCCGGGATGCCGACTCGTTCGCGCGGCGCATGATCGAAGCGCTCGGTCATGCGGATTCCCAGGATCGCTTCGCTCGGGACGTGAGGCGCCGGATCGAGGGAATGCCGCGCGACCGGCAGGCGCGCAGGGATCGGTCGACGGGATGGATCTGGATGGCGGCCGCCTCCGTCCTGGTCGTGGCCGCGGTTCTCTGGTGGGTGGGGTCGAAATCAGAGGTCCCACCCCAGCGCGCTCCCGAAACCTCCCATGCTCTCCCCATCCCGCCGCCGGTTCCTTCGCCGCTTCGCCCCCAACTCCCGACCACCCCGCAACTTCCGGAGGGCGGACCAAAGGAGAAGCAGAAGGCTCCGAAAGACGAGGAGAAAGAGAAGCCGGTTTTGCCTGTCCCGCCGCCGCCGAAGCCCGACGGGGATCCCGGCCCGACGGTGCCTCCGAAGCCGGAGAATCCGCCGTCGGCGGAACCGGCGCCGGCCCCGACCGTCCCTCCTGCCGGGACGCGGACGGCGGTGGCGGCGGCCGTCGTCGAGCGCGTCGAGGGCAGCGCCCTGCTGATCTCCGAGAAGG
>DATNEZ010000173.1:0-3396 GCA_035606645.1 Binatia bacterium | reverse complement strand
ATCGTCGTGACATCACCGATCTCCCAGGATGGCCCGGCCCCGGCGGGACCCGAGACCCTCCGACTGGGATTACGTCGAAGGCGCCCGGAGGGGGTCAAGAGAATTGTGGAGACGTCACCGGCGTATCGGTTCCCTGGCCCCAAGTCGGCCCCCCGACGATTGACGCCCGCATCCGTTCCGGCAACAATGCGGCAGAGCACTGGGTCGGCATGGGTCAACAGTCCTGGTGGCGAGCGACTGTGTCCTGCGCACGACTCCCGAAACCTTCGCGCCCGGCTCACGCGCGGCTACCTTGATTCCCGACCCCCCCAAGGCTGGATTGGGGGGAACCTGACGCCATGGACATCACCCCCGAACGCTGGCGCGAGCTGTCGGCGCTTCTCGATCAGGCGCTCGACCTGACGCCTGAGAGGAGGCGCGCCTTCCTCGCGGATCTCGGCGGACGCGATCCGGCCACCCGGACCCTGCTCGAGGATTTGCTGAGCGCCTCCGACGTCGCGGGCGGGGTCCTGGACCAGCCGGCAGGAGACATGCTCACCGAGGATCCGGGCCGGTCCGCTGAGGACAATCGGGAGGGCGATACGGAGCCTGGAGGGGGGCTGGCGGGGACGCGCGTCGGGCCCTGGCGCGTGCTTCAGGAGATCGGGCGCGGCGGCATGGGCGTGGTCTACGCCGCGGAGCGGGCCGACGGGCAGTTCGAGCAGCGCGTGGCCCTGAAGGTCCTCAAGCGCGGCCTCGACACCGACGAGATCCTGGCCCGCTTCCTGCGCGAGCGTCAGATCCTCGCCCGGCTGCAGCACCCGCGCATCGCCCGGCTCATCGACGGCGGCGCGACCGAAGACGGCCGCCCGTTCTTCGCCCTGGAGTACGTCGAAGGGCGGCCGATCACCGAGGACTGCGACCGCCGCCGGGCCGGCGTCGACGAACGCCTGCGCCTCTTCCGGGACGTCTGCGACGCCGTGCAGTACGCCCACAGGAGTCTCGTCGTTCATCGCGACCTGAAGCCCTCCAACGTCCTGGTGACCGGAGACGGCGACGTGAAGCTGCTCGATTTCGGCATCGCGCGGCTCCTGGGGGAGGAGGACGGGGGACCCGGCGTGACGCAGACACGCACCGGCGTGCGCATGATGACGCCGCAGTACGCGGCGCCGGAGCAGGTGCGCGGCGAGCCGTCCACCACGGCGACCGACGTCTATGCGCTCGGGCTCCTCCTCTACGAGCTTCTGGCGGGGCGCCGGCCCTACCTGGTCCCGCCCGGCACGGCCGCCGAAATCGAGCGCACCATTCTCGACACGCATCCCGTCCCGGTGTCCCGGCTGGCCGATCTGGAGAACGCAGCGGCGGCGCGCGGCACGACGGAGGACAGGCTGCGCCGGCGGCTCCGGGGGGACCTCGACGCCATCGTGCTGGCGGCGCTGCGCAAGGAGCCGGACCGCCGCCACCCGACGGCTGCCGCGCTGGGCGAGGACCTCGACCGCTTCCTGCGCGGCCTGCCGGTCTGGGCCTGCCGCGACACCGCCGCCTACCGGGTGCGCAAGTTCCTCGGCCGCCACCGGGCCGGCGTGGCGGCCGCCGCGCTGGTCGCGCTGTCGATGCTCGCGGGGCTGGCCGGCACACTGTGGCAGGCGCACGCCGCCCGCCAGGAGGCGCGCCGCGCCGAAGCGGCCAAGGACTTCCTCGTCCGCATCTTCGAGGTCTCCGACCCGTCGCAATCGCGCGGCGAGAAGGTCACCGCCCGCGAGATTCTCGACCGCGGCGCCGCGCAGGTCGACGAGAAACTGAAGCGGCAGCCGGTGCTGCAGGCGGAAATGACCGGCGTCCTGGCGGACGTGTACGAGAAGCTCGGCATGTACGAGCAGGCCGAGCCGCTGGCGCAGAAGAGCCTCGACCTCTGGTCGTCCCTGCGCCGGCCGGGGGCTCCGGAGATCGCCGAGGCTCTGAGGCGGCAGGGGGCGATCCTCGCCGGCCGGGGGCATTACGCCGAGGCCGAGACGGTCCTGCGCCGCGCCCTCGATCAGCTCCGCCAGCGTCCGGGCGCCGCCGATGGCCGGCTCGCCGAGACGATCGAGGATCTGGCGGCGGTCCTCCGCCCGGCCGGCAAGCTCGATGAAGCGGAGGCCCTGGTCCGCGAATCCCTGTCGATCCGCCGCCGGGTCTTCCCGGCGGACAGCCCCGAGATCGCCACGTCGCTCAACAACCTGGCTCTCATGCTGCGCGAGCACGGCCGCTTCGACGACGCCGAGCCTTTGTATCGCGAGGCCCTGGCGATCAGGCGCCGCACCCTCGGGCCCGACCATCCGGACATCGCCGGCACGCTCGGCAACCTGGCGGCACTCCTGCGCCAGCAGGGCCGCCTGGTCGAGGCCGAGGGTGTCGCCCGCGAAGCGCTGGCGCTCAACCAGAAGCTGTTCGGCGACGACAACCCGAACACCATCCAGGGCCTCAACGCTCTCGCAGCCATCCTGCAGAGTCTCGGCCGCTACGACGAGGCGGAGTCGATCGACCGGGGCGTCCTGGACTTCTGGCGCCGACACCAGGGCGAGGACCACCCGAACGCCCTGGCCAGCCTGAACAATCTGGCCGCGGTCCTGAAGGACAAGGGGGATTATGCCGCCGCCGAGCCGATGTTCCGCAGGCTTGCGGACCAGGTCCCCAGGGCCTTCGGCGACAAGCACCCCTTGACCCCCGTCGTCCTGACCCATCTCGCCGTCATCATGCGCGACGAGGAGAAATACGACGACGCGGAGCCGCTCCTGCGCCAGGCCCTCGCCGCCGTCTCCGCGGCGCGCGGCGAGGAGCACCCCGACACGGCGGGAGTCGTGGCCCAGCTCGGGGTCGTAGCCCAATTGCGTGGCCGCGCCGAAGAGGCGGAGGGGCTGCAGAGGAGGGCGCTGGAGATCCGTGAAAAGATGCTGGGCCCGGGCCACCCGGCGACCGCCGCCAGCCGCATCGCCCTCGGCTCGTTGCTGCGCGATCGCGGTCGGCTCGACGAGGCCGAAGCCCTCGGACGCGCCGCCCTCGATGCCGAGCGCACGATCTGGCCCTCCGGACACCCCGACATCGCCCTGGCCGCGCTGGAGCTGGGCCGGACCGAGACCGCCCGCGGGCATGGGGCCGAGGCGTTGCCCCTCCTGAAGGAAGCCGTCGAAGCCCGCGCCAGGACCTTCGGCGAGGGGAACTGGAGGACTGCCGAGGCCCGCCTCCGTCTCGCCGAAGCCCTGGCCGCCACTGGGCGCACGGCCGAGGCCCGCCCCCTTCTCGAGGCCGCCCTCGCGACCCTGCGCGCGCTCCCGTTTCCCGTTGGCCGACTTGCCAGGGCTGCCGCGGACTCCTTGCGGCGACTCGGTCCGCCGTAGGGCCGCTCGCGGGCCGTCGCGGTTACAATGCGACGCGCAC
>DATNEZ010000492.1:0-2695 GCA_035606645.1 Binatia bacterium | reverse complement strand
CGCTCTCTCTACACGAGGCTCCTTTCGCGCACCCTGGAGTACCGGCCGGTCGTCCTGGTCCTGTGGCTGCTCGTCCTGGTGCTCATGGTGCCGTTCTACCTGTACTCGCAGCAGGAGCTCGCCCCCGCGGAGGACCAGGGTTTCGTATTCACCATCATCCAGGGGGCCCCCAACGCCACCCTCGAGCAGACGATGCTGTTCGCCTCCAAGGTGGGCGAGGTCTTCGGGGCGTTCCCGGAGAGCGACATCACCTTCCAGATCACCAACCCGGGTGGCGGGTTCGGCGGGATGGTGATGAAGCCGTGGAACCAGAGGACGAAATCGGCCGCGCAGCTGCAAATGGAGGCGGCCGCCCAGCTGGCGAAGATCCCCGGCGTGCGCATGATCCCTCTGACGCCACCGCCGCTGCCGGGAGGGGAGGGGTTCCCGGTGGAGTTCGTGGTCGGATCGACCGGCGAGCCGGCGCAGATCGCCGCGCTGGCCGGCCAGCTGGTCGGGAAGGCCTACGCCAGCGGTCTGTTCGTGTACGCCGACACGGACGTGAAGTTCGATCAGCCGCAGGCGGAGGTGGTGTTCAACCGCGACCAGATGCGCTCGCAGGGGGTCGACATGAGCCAGGCGGGGGCCGACCTGTCGACGCTCCTGAGCGGCAATTACGTCAACCGTTTCAGCATCCAGGGGCGCAGCTACAAGGTCATTCCGATGATCAAGAGGGCCGACCGCCTGACCCCCGACCAGCTGAAGGACATCCACATCACCGGTCCCAGGGGGCGCCTGGTGCCGCTGTCGACCTTCGCCACGCTCAGGACCTCGACGGAGCCGCGCGAGCTGAAGCGCTTCCAGCAGCTCAACGCCGTGCGCATCCAGGGGGCCCTGGCACCGGGCGTGACGCTCGACAAGGCGCTGCGCTTCCTCGAGACGGAGTCGAAGGCGATGTTGCCGACGGGGTACAGCGTCGACTACGCCGGCGAGTCGCGGCAGCTGCGCACCGAAGGAAGCAAGTTCCTCGGCGTCTTCCTCCTGTCGGGCATCCTCATCTACCTGGTCCTGGCGGCCCAGTTCGAGAGCTTCCGCGACCCCTTCATCATCCTGGCCGGCTCGGTGCCGCTGGCGCTCTCCGGGGCGCTCCTGTTCTCGTTCCTCGGCCTGACGACGCTGAACATCTACAGCCAGGTCGGCCTGATCACCCTGGTCGGGCTGATCTCGAAGAACGGCATTTTGATCGTGGAGTTCGCCAACAAGCTGCAGGAGCAGGGCAGGATGCCGCTTCAGGCGGTGATCGAGGCGGCCACCACCCGCCTGCGCCCGGTCCTGATGACGACCGCCGCCACCGTGGTCGGCCACATGCCGCTGGTCTTCGCCCGGGGCCCGGGCGCCGGGGCGCGCAACAGCATCGGCATCATGCTGGTCACCGGCATGATCATCGGGACCGCCTTCACGCTGTTCGTCGTCCCGTCGATCTACGTGCTGGTGGCCCGCCGGCACGCCCACGCCCCCTCGCTGGACGAGGGAGAAGACGAGCGGCAGCCCCGTCTCGAGGCCGCCGCGATCTGAGCCGGCAGGCACGGTCGGCGATCCGGGCGGCTCCTAGGCTCGCATCCAGGCGATGCAGCGCTCGACTTCCCGGCGCATGGCCGAGGCGGACGGCGCGCGCCACCACCATCCATGGCCGGGGAGGATCCACTCGAAGCGGAACTGAAGCAGCCTTTCCATCGATCGGATCTGCTCGGCCCACGAGTACCAGCAGGCGTCCCGGAAGGCGACCAGGCGCTCGCGCGCCGGCGACCAGGCGAGGTGATCGCCGGTGAACAGGATGGCGTCGCGGTAGAGCAGGACGGTGTGGCCGCGCGTGTGGCCCGGGACCGGGATCGCCAGGAGATCGTCCGACAGGCGCACCGGGTCGCCGCCCACGAGCTTGCGCTCGATGCGCTGCGTCTCGGCCGTCACGTCGTCCGCGTGCAGGATGCGCTCGCAGCCGAAGCGCCGGTGGAGCACCTTGTGGTCGGCGACGTCGTCGCGATGCGTCAGGAACAGGGTGCGGGCCCCTCCCATGGCCTCGATCCGCTTCATCAGGGGGGCCGCGGCGCGGGGGGAGTCGACGAGGACGTTTCCCCCGGGACGGCGGACGAGATAGCTCCAGGCCCCGAACGACCGTTCCGACGTGTAGCCGAGGAAGAAAACGTCCTCGGCGACCTGCTCGGGGAAGGCGGCGACCCCCGCCGAGACGTCGGCGCGCGGCATCGTGCCGATCGAGGCGGTCGGGCAGGAGACGAGCGCCATCAGGGCGCGCAGCCGTTCTTCGGCGCTTCTCGGCTGGCGGGCGACGAACGAATGATCGTCCGCGGCGGCGAACAGGCCGGGCGCCACGCGCGTGCAGGTGTCGCAGTCGATGCAGGATCGGTCGACGTAGAACTCGCCGGAGACGTTGTCCGGCAGCCTGTCCGCGGGCCTTGCCATCGTGATCGCGCCGCCTGGGAGCCGGACTCCTAGGGACGAGGGGCCTCCCCGGGGACGATCTCCAGGTCCAGCCGGTCGGCGCCGCGCAGCACCGTCACCCACGAGCGCGCCCCCACCCGGGCGTCGGTCAGGATCCGGTGCAGGTCGTCGACCCCCGTCACCGGCGCTCCTTCGTAGGCCACGATCAGGTCGCCCTCCCGGAGGCCTGCGGTTTTCGCAGGGCTGCCGGGCTCGATCG
>DATNEZ010000476.1:0-3389 GCA_035606645.1 Binatia bacterium | reverse complement strand
ATCGCCACCCGCTGCTGCTGCCCCCCGGAGAGCTGCGACGGGTGGTGCTCTTCCCGCCCCGCCAGGCCGACCCGCGCCAGCGAGGCGCGGGCCCGGGCGCGCCTCGCGGCGGCGTCCATCGTGCTGTTCCCGTACAGGAGCGGCAGCTCGACGTTCTCCAGCGCCGAGGTGCGGGGCAGGAGGTTGAAGTTCTGGAAGACGAAGCCGATCTTGGCGTTGCGAACATCGGCCAGCGCGTCGGGGGGCAGGCGGGAGACGTCCACCCCGTCCAGGAGGTACCGGCCGGAGGTCGGCCGATCCAGGCACCCCAGGAGGTTCATCAGCGTCGACTTGCCCGACCCGGACGGTCCCATGATGGCGACCGATTCGCCCGCGCCGATCGAGAGGGACACGCCGTCCAGCGCCCGCACCTCGACCTCGCCGAGCCGGTACACTCTGACCAGGTCGACGATTTCGATCAAAACGGCCGCCTTCCCCCCCGTGTCGCCCCCTGGCCGACGCCCAGGGGGGATGCCCCCTGGGCCGATTTCGTGGTGGCGGTGCCGACCGCGATGCGATCCCCCTCGCGAAGCTCCCCCTCGAGGATCTGCGTGAAGCGGCCGTCCGTGAGGCCGGTGCGGACCTGGACCGGCCGCAGGACGCCGTGCGAGTCGACAACGTGCACGGTCTGCCGGTGGGAGTTGCGGGCGGCCTCGTCGGAGGAACCTGCCGCCGCCCGGTCGGGGGAGCCCTTGCCCGATGCGCCGTCCGTCGGCGCCGCCCCGGTGCGACCCGATGCGGCGGAGCGGTCCGTGTCGATCGGCTGGAACCGGAGGGCGGCGTTCGGCACCCGCAGGACGTCCTTGACGCTCGACACCTCGATGGTCACGTCGGCGGTCATCATCGGCTTCAGCTTCCGATCCGGATTGGCGACGTCCACGATCACCGGGTAGGTCACCACGGTCTGGTTCAGCGTCGCGTTCAGGCGAATCTGGGAAATCAGGCCGGAGAACGACTCTTCGGGATAGGCATCGACCGTGAAGCGCACACTCTGGCCGACCGCGACCCGGCCGATGTCGGACTGGTCGACGTCCACCAGGACCTGCATCTTGGTCAGGTCCTCGGCGATGGTGAAGAGGGTCGGCGCCTGGAAGGAGGCCGCCACCGTCTGGCCGATGTCGTACTGGCGGGCCACGACCACCCCGTCGATCGGGGAGTAGATCCGGGCGTAGGAGAGACTGGTCTTCGCCTGGCGCAGGCCCGCGGCGGCCATGTCCACCTGCGCCTGCGCCGAGTCGAACGCCGCCTTGGCGGTGTCGAAGTCCGCGTCCGACTCGAGCCCCTCCTGCTTGAGCCGCTCGGCCCGGTGGAAGGCGATCTCGGCGTTGCGCTTCTGGACGTCCGCCTGAGCCAGGTCGGCGGTGCGCTGCTCGACCTGCGCCTGGAGCGGGGTGGGGTCCAGCTCCGCCAGGAGCTGTCCGCGCTTCACCGGGCTGTTGTAGTCGGCATGGAGCTTCGCGATGATGCCGGAGACCTGGCTGCCGACCTGCACGGTGGTCACGGCGGAGATGGTGCCTGTGGCGGTCACGGTGGCGCTCACCGTGCCGCGGTCGACGAGGGTCGTCCGGTAGGGCCCGTCGTCCTTCTTTCCTTCGCGGTCCAGGTAGATGGCCGCCAGGGTCGCGGCGGCGACGGCGACGATCGATCCGATGATCAGGAGGCGGCGCATTCAGGGACCTCGATCACAATCTTGCTCCTGCAAACGAGGGGAGGCAAGTCGGGAGGATCAGAAGGGGGGAGGGGGGGTGACGGCCGACGCCCGCCAGGGCAGGGGCCGCGCGCGGCTCAGCCGCCGGATTCGGCGGCCTCGAGCGCGACGTCGGTCCGGATCTGGCGGCCGTCGAGCTGGATCGACTCGACACCGCGGTAGCAGCGCTCCCGGGCCTGCGCGAACGTGGCCCCCAGCGCCGTGACCGTCAGGACGCGCCCTCCCGCACTGACGAATTTCCCTTCCTTGACGGCCGTGCCGGCGTGGAACACCTCGACCCCTTCCAGGGCCTCGGCCGCGTCGATGCCGCTGATCGGCCGGCCGGTCTCGGCCTGCTCCGGGTAGCCGCCCGAGGCCACCACGGCGCACACCGATCGGGCCTTCACCCACTCGATGGAGATCTCCTCCAGCCGTCCATCGAGGGTGGCCTGGAGGACGGGGATCAGGTCGCTCTTCATCCGCACGACGATCAGCTCGGCCTCGGGATCGCCGAAGCGGGCGTTGTACTCCAGGACCCGCGGTCCCTTCTTCGTCAGCATCAGCCCCACGTACAGGATGCCGCGGTACGGTCGGCCGTCCTCGGCCAGGCCGGCGACGGTCGGCACCAGGATGTCGTCCCGGATGGTGCGGAACGTATCGGCATCGATGTGAATCGACGGCGAGTAGCCGCCCATGCCGCCGGTGTTCGGTCCGGAGTCGCCGTCCCCCAGCCTCTTGTAGTCCTGGCAGGTGACCAGGGGCAGGACGCGCTCCCCGTCGGACAGCGCAAAGAACGACGCCTCGGTCCCCTCCAGGAACTCCTCGATGATCAGGCGGTCGCCGGCCACGCCGAAGCGCCTCTCCACCTGGATCATCTCGATCGCGGCCTCGGCCTCCTTCTTGTCCCTGGCGACGACGACCCCCTTGCCTCCGGCGAGCCCGTCGGCCTTGAACACCAGGGGGTAGTCGTCCTTCCGCTTCTTGAGGAGGGCGCGCGTCTCCTCGGCCGACATCGAGACGTCGAACCTGGCCGTGGGGATCTTGTGCTTCTTCATGAAGTCCTTGGCGAAGGCCTTGCTCGACTCGATCTCCGCCGCGGCCTGCGTTGCGCCGAAGATGCGCAGATCCCGCTTCTGGAACTCGTCGACGATCCCGAGCGTCAGCGGCAGCTCGGGGCCCACGACCGTGAGGTCGATGCGGATCTTCTCCGCGAAGTCGGCCAGCTCGACGATGGAGGAGGGATCGATCGGCACCCGGTCGGCCAGCTTCGCCATGCCGACGTTGCCCGGCGCGCAGTAGACCTCCTTGACCAGCGGGCTGCTGCGGATCTTCCAGGCGAGGGCGTGCTCGCGGGCTCCGCTTCCGACGACAAGAACCTTCATCGGGCCGTGTGTCCTCGGCGATGGAAACCGCGGGGGAAACCTCAGACACCGCGCGACTCGGGCCGCCGCGGGCGCGCGGATTATTCCACAGCGGTTTCCCCACCGTCAACCTCGGAGGTCCGAGACATCTCCCAGTCACCGGTGGCGCGCCGCGCTGCGCCCCGCCACCTGAGGCTGGGCACCGCCCCGACCACCAGGTCGAAGCGAAGGGAAATACGGGTGATTTCGGTGCGGCCCGGGTGACTCGCGGAGCGGTGCGCCCAGGCATTGAAGCGGTGCGT
>DATNEZ010000456.1:0-4250 GCA_035606645.1 Binatia bacterium | reverse complement strand
GGGTGCACGCGCCGGTCCCGCACGTCGTCGACCCCAGGGCCTCGTCCACCGCACCGTCGCAGTCGTCGTCGATGCCGTTGCAGGTCTCGGCCCCGGGCGCTCCGGGCGTGCAGGTCTGGGGCACGCCCCCCGCACAGCTGTTGACCGTGCGGGTGCATGCGCCGACGCCGCAGGTGATCGTCCCCAGCCCCTCGTCCGTCGCGCCGTCGCAGTCGTCGTCGATTCCGTTGCAGGTCTCGGTGCCCGGAGTGCCGGGGGTGCACGTCTGGGGAAAGCCGTCGGCGCAGTTCTGGACGGTGCGCGAGCAGGCCCCGGTTCCGCAGGTGATCGTCCCCAGCCCGTCGTCGACCATCCCGTCGCAGTCGTCGTCCCTGCGGTTGCAGGTCTCGGGCGCCGGGACGCAGGGCGTCGACCGGAACCCCAGGTACAGGTGCGCGGCCCCCGCCAGGGACACGGACTGGCCGGGGTTGTCGAGGCCGGTCGCGCCGGCGATGAAGTCCCCGAGGCCGTCGCCGTTGACGTCTCCCGCGCCCGCCACCGCCGCGCCGAGACGCGCCCCGGCCTGGGTCTCCTGGACCGTGAAGGCCGCGGTGTTCCCCACCCCCATGAGGCCGCCGTTGAACGCCTTGACGAGACCGACCGACGTGGTCGTGTGGTCGTCGACCGCGGGGGCCCCGACCACCACGTCGTCGAAGCCGTCGCCGTCGAGGTCTCCCACCCCCGCCACGGACGCCCCGTACTCGGCCGGGCTCAGGTTGAGCTTGTTGTTCCAGTTGGGCGTGAGGCCCAGGCCGGCCGCCGAGCCGAGATAGACGAAGGCGCGGCCCGAGTCGTAGAAGGGGGCGCCGATGATCACGTCGGCAAAGCCGTCGTAGTTGACGTCCCCGGCGGGCCCCACCCAGGCGCCGAAGCGCGCCAGGGTCTTGGCGCCATCCGCGGTCCACGACGGGTTGGGGGACAGGCCCGAGGCGGACCCCGGATAGACGAAGACCCGGCCCTGATCGGAGAAGCCGGCGTTGTCGTACAGCGGAGCGCCGACGATGACCTCGTCGTAGCCGTCGTGGTTCACGTCGCCGGCCGAGGCGACCGAGGTCCCGAAGGCCGAGTTGAACAGCCCGCTCCCCTGGACCCACGCCGGGGACAGGGCGGGCCCGCTCGCGGAACCGAGGTAGACGAAGGCGGCCCCCTCGTCGGTGTTGAAGGGGGAATCGAACAAGGGCGCCCCGACGATCACGTCGTCGAAGCCGTCGCCGTTCACGTCCCCGGCCGAGGCGACGGCGGCCCCGAAGCCGGCCAGGTTCTGGTCCGGCTCGGCCGTCCAGATCGGCACCGTGGCCAGTCCGCCCGCCAAGCCGAGATAGACGAAGGCGCGCCCCTCGTCGACCTGGACGAAGTCGTAGTTGCGGGCTCCGATGATGACGTCCGCGTACCCGTCGTGGTTGACGTCCCCCGCCGAGGCGACGGCGGTCCCGAATCGGCAGCCCGTCTGGTCGCCGCTGGCCGTCCAGGAGGGGGCGGTCGACGGCCCGGTCGCCGACCCGAGGAAGACGAAGGCGCGTCCCTCGTCGAAGAAATCGCCGTCGAACCGCGGCGCGCCGACGATCAGGTCGTCATAGCCGTCGTTGTTGACGTCGCCGGCGCCCGCCACCGAGGCTCCGAACAGCTCTTCGAACTGATCTCCGCGCCCGGTCCACGCCGGCACCACGATGGTCGGATCGACGACCAGCGGATACGGATGTCCCTCGTCCTGAATCGTGATGCGCAGCGACCCGAGAGCCAGGTCGAGTGCGGCCACGACCGGCTTCCCGTCGGCGTCGGCCACGGCCAGGTCGGCATAGCGCAGGACATTCCCGGCGCCGGGCTTCGAGAAGAGGACGGCCCCTCCGGCCTCCTCCTGGCGCGCCTCGAGGCCCCCTTCGTAGAAGATGTCCAGGACGAGAGGCGAGCCGGGCTCCACGGCTTCCGGACGGCGATCGAGGGTGAAACCCTGCTCGATGCCGGTGCGCAGATTGACATACCATTCGGTCAGGCCGAGGCCTTCACGCCTGAGCTGGAGCCTGTTCCCTTCGGCCCCGGGGGTGCCCGGCTCGAGAGGGGTCATCGCCCCGGTGCGGCCGACGCTCCTCAGGCCGAGGCTGAGGACCCAGGGGGCGGCTCCTTCGGTCCTCGGGGTCACGTCGGCCACCGAGCCGTTCGCCGTCAACCGGAGGCCCTGGGCGCGGTTGGGGGCGGACCAGGCGCCATCGGGCCGGGGCCTGAACTCGTATTCGGACCGGACGATGTTCGCCCAGGCTGTTTCGGTCCAGGTGCTGGCGGGATTCGATTCGGGGATTATCCCGTGCGGCATCGGGCCGCTCAGGAGCGTGACGGCGGCCAGGATCGCGACTGTTCCTACCAGGCACAAACGCTGCATTCACCTGCCCGCGGAAAGAAAGAAGATGTAGCGCCCCATATACGACCAAGAGCCTCGTTGGGCAATGTCGAAATCCCTTGCCCTGACTAGAACGTGGTCACGGGTTGACCTGATTCGTTCAACTGCCTATCCTTCGGCCGCCATCATGGATCGAAACGAATTATCCGGATCGAATATTCCCGCAGATCGAAAGAACGCGACGCTTCCCGCGGCTCTCCTTCTGCTCGTTTTGTGCGCCCCCATCTTCTTGTACGGCCTCGGCAAGGCGGGGCTCGGGGACCCGGACGAGGGGCGCAACGCGGAGGCCGCCCGGGAAATGCTCGAGACCGGAGACTGGATCACGCCACATCTCGACGGCGTGCGTTATCTCGACAAGCCCCCCGCCTACTTCTGGACCGTGGCCCTTTCCTATCGCCTCCTGGGTGTCAGCGAGCTGTCGGCTCGCGCGCCGTCGGCGCTGTTCGCCCTCGCCGCGATCGGCCTGGTCTTCTGGTTCGCGCGGCGATACCTGGGGGATCGGGCGGCCCGGTTCGCTGCGGTGGCCCTGGCGCTCTCCCCGCTCTACATCGTCTTCGGGCGGATCGTCATATTCGACATGATGCTGACCTTCTGCATGACGGTCAGCACTCTCATGGCGTTCGAGGCGATGGAAGGGGACGCGCGGCGGCTGCCCGCCGCCCTGTTCTTCGTCTCGGCCGGCCTCGGGACGATCACCAAGGGGCCGGTCGCCCTGGCCGCGCCCCTCCTGGTCGCGGTCGCCTGGGCGCTCCTCCGCCGAAGGCCGGGCATGCTCAAGCGCCTCGGATGGATTCAGGGGCTCGTGCTCTACGCGGCCGTCGTGGTTCCCTGGCTGGTCCTGGTCGAGTCGCGCAACCCTGGATACCTGCGTTACGCCGTCATCGGAGAGAACCTCGAGCGGATGACCTCCAATCGCTTCGAGACCTCACGGCCCTTCTGGTTCTACGCCAAGGTGATCCTGCCGGGGCTCTTCCCCTGGATCCTCTACGCCGGCGCGGCCGCAGCTCGCCGGGCGCGCTCCTGGAGGACGACGCTCGCGGGGCTGGCCTCGGAGACCGACCGGGGGCGCCTCGCGACCGCGTTCTCCGGTGCGTGGCTCGGGGTCCTGGTGCTGTTCTTCTCCCTGATCGCCTCGAAGCGGCCGTCCTACATGCTGCCGTGCGCGGTGCCGCTCGCGCTCCTGGTCGGCCGGCTGTGGTCGCGGGCCCTGCCCGCTGGGCGGGATCCCTCCCCGCCCGGGGGGCCCGCGGACGCCGGGGTGGAGGTCCGCCGCGTCCTCGCCCTCGGGGCTCTCTGCACGGCCATCGTGTGCGCCCTGGGCGCCGTGGCGGCGATCCTCGCGGGCCCGGCCGGGATCGCGCAGGGGATCTCGCGCGGGAAGTACGACCTTCTCCTGTCCCGCCGCCTGCTGTTCACGCTCACCGCGGCCGGCCTCGCCCTGGCGGCCGCGCTGCTCCTGGCGCTCAGGAGGCGGCGGCCGGTGGCGCTCTTCGCCGCCTCCGCCCTGGCGATCGTGGCGGTCGTGCCCCTGGCGCAGGTCGCGAGCGGGTATCTCGACACGGTGCGCTCGTCGCGGCCCGTGAGCCGCTTCCTGGAGAAGCGCCTGAAGCCGGACGACCTGGTCATCTGCTACGAGCAGTACCGCCCCGGGCTGAACTTCTACCTTCGCAGGCCGGTCCTGCTGGTCACGAGCGGCACCCCGTTCTCCAGCTGGTGGGTCATGCGTCACCTGGAGGAGTATCGCCGCGATCCTTCGTTCCGGATGATCGACCTCGACCGGTTGCGCACCCTCCTGGCGCAGCCCGGCCCCGACGTCTAC
>DATNEZ010000455.1:0-15336 GCA_035606645.1 Binatia bacterium | reverse complement strand
CCTGCGCTTGCTGATGAGCAACGCGCTCGGGATAGACGTGTCGATCGAGGACATCTCGGAGAAGACCGCGGCGCTGGCGCTGCAGGGGCCGACGGCCGGCGCGCTCCTCAAGAAGATTGCGCAGGCCGACGTCGCGAACCTGAAGTACTTCCGCGTGACACGGGGGAACATCGGCGGCGTGCCGGTCGACATCTCGCGCACCGGGTACACGGGCGACCTGGGCTACGAGATCTGGATCCCGTGGAGCGAGGCGGTCAAGGTCTGGGACGCGCTGATGGAGAACGGCCGGCCGTTCGACATCCACGCGGCGGGGATGCTGGCGCTCGACGTCGCGCGGATCGAGGCGGGGCTCATCCTGATCGAGGTGGACTACAACAGCAGCAAGAAGGCGCTGATCCCCGAGCAGCGGTACTCGCCCTACGAGATCGGCCTCGGCCGGCTGGTCCACCTCGACAAGCCGCACTTCATCGGCCGTGAGGTGCTCGCGGACGAGAACCGGCGCGGCCCGAAGCGCCGGCTGGTCGGGCTCGAGGTCGACTGGACCGACGTGGAGAAGCGCTTCGAGTCGGCCGGGCTGACGCCGCAGGTGCAGAGCACCGCGTCGCGCACGGCGGTCCCGCTGTTCAGCAACGGGGCGCAGGTCGGGAAGGTGACGTCGTCGACCTGGTCGCCGATCCTCAAGAAGATGGTCGGGCTGGCGAGCGTCGTGTCGGAGCACGCCGCGACCGGGACCCGTCTCGAGATGGAGCTGACCGTCGAGGCGACCCGGAGCAAGGTGGGCGTGAAGGTCGTCGACCTGCCGTTCTACAACCCGCCGCGGAAGACGAAGACCCCGGTCTAGGAGCGGCCCGCTCCGGAGGCGGGCGCCCCGGTCCCCATTGCCTGGCCGATCGCCCGCTCGATGTCCGCCACGGTGCAGGGCTTGGGGACCATCTGCCCGCCCGTTTCGCGCACGAAGCGCAGGACCTCTTCGCTCTGCCCGTCCCCCGACGTGAAGATCATCCGGGAGGCCAGGGCCGCCTCCTTGAGCGCCGCCGCGCGATGGACGTCGCGCCCGGTCCCCCGGGGCAGGCGCATGTCCGAGATGATCAGGTCGAGCTCGCCGCGGGCGATCTTCTGCAGCGCCTCGGGCACGTCCGCCGCCGTGTCGACGCGATGGCCGCGCGCGGTCAGAAGCTCGACGAGGAACTCGGAGACCGCCTGCTCGTCGTCGACGACCAGGATGCGCAGCGGAGCGCGACGGTCGCCGCGCGGCTCGGGGGCGACGGGAGATGCGGCCGGGGCCGCGACGATCGGAAAGTCGAGGACGAACGTCGTCCCATTGCCCGGCTGGCTCTCGACGCGGATTCCGCCGCCGTGCTCCTTGACGATGCCGTAGCAGATGGACAGTCCCAGGCCGGTCCCCTTCCCTTCCTTCTTGGTGGTGTAGAACGGCTCGAAGACGCGCGTCTGGGCTTCGATCGGGATCCCGGGACCGGTGTCGGAGACGCGCAGCTCGATGCGCCCGCCGACGACCCGCGTCCGGAAGCGCAGCGCCCCTCCGCGTCCCTGCTCGGCCATCGCGTGCTCGGCGTTGTTGAGCAGGTTGATGAGGACCTGCTGGATATGGTGAAAATCGAGCATGGTCATCGGCAGGCCGGGCTGCAGATCGGTCTCGACCTGGATCTGGTTCACCTTGAACTGGTAGGTCTTGATCTCGATCGTCTTCTCCACGATCCCGTTCAGCCCGAGGTACTTCTTCTCGGGGGTGTGCTTGCGCCCGAACGTCAGGAGGTTCTTGACGATCTTGGCCATGCGCTCCGCTTCGGAATAGACGGTCTCGATCCGCCGCTTCACGTCCGAGGGGAGATCGCGCGCCAGGAGGAGCTGCAGGAATCCCATGATGCTGGCGAGCGGGTTGTTGAGCTCGTGCGCCACGCCGGCGACCAGCTCGCCGAGCGCCGACAGCTTCTCGGCCTGGATGAGCTGCTGCATGGCGCCGTCCAGTCTCTGGTTCGCCTGGCGGAGCGCCTCGTCCTGGCTCCTGACGCGATGCGCCATCCCCGAGGCGAAATACGCGATCGTCCCGACCGCTCCACCGATCAGAAGAGTCAGGAGGGCGCCCATCGTCCAGAACGCGGCCCGGCCGGATTCCAGGCGGTCGTTCACGACCTCGAGCCGCGGCGTGAGGCGAACCTCCCACGCGACGCCGCCCAGGCTGAAGGCGGTGACGACGGTCGGCCTCTCGGACGACGGGGGAATCTCGGGCACGAGCCCCGGCAGGATGTGGGCCCCCGCGGCGATCACCATCTCCTCGTACCGTTCCAGGACGGCCGGGACCATCAGGGCCGAGGCGAAGTCGGCGCTCCGGATGGTCGCGACCACCTCGCCGTCGAACCGCCCCTCCTTGAAGACCGGGACCGCCAGCAGGAAGCCGCGCGGCCCGTCGAACAGCCTCATGGGAGTGGAGAAGACCGGCTCCTTCGAGTCCCGTGCGCGGATGGCGGCCTCGTGGGCGGCCGGGAAGGTCCGGGCGTCCACGCCGACCAGTCCCCGGTTGTGCTCGAGCGGGGCAACCGAGCGGACCTTGAGACCGGTGTCCATGAGGCTGATGCGCAGGAACATCGGAACCTGGTGGATCGTGGAGGCGCTGTAGCTCTGGAACTCGGCGTCGGTGACGGTCTCGCTGTTCTCGAGGAAGAGGGCCATCTGTCCCAGGGCAATGGTGCACTTCTCGAGCGCGCCCTTGAGACGGGTGGCGAACTGGCGGGCGACGAGCCGCGTCTCGTGCTCGAGGTCTTCGCGCCGGGCGGCCTCTTCGGAGGAGGCGAGCCAGGCGACGCCGCACAGGCAGAGCACGGCGGCGGCGATGCCGGCGGTAAGGGCCCTGGACCAACGCGACACGTGCACGCCTCCGATCACCTGGGCCGGAAGATATCTCCCATGCCATGAGGCGGCAAGGCGATTACGGTTTGGTGATCGTTCCCGGACCCCCCGATCTCTGGTAAAGTGAAGGCATCGCCAACGGTTCTCATAGTGAAATGAAGGAGGCCCGCGCCATGACCGATCTCAAGATGATCATCGACGGCAAGGAAGTGGAGTCCGTTTCGCGGCAGCGGACGGACGTGATCAACCCGGCCACCGAGAAATCCGCCGGCAGCGTGCCGAAGGGGACGGCCGAGGACGTCGAGAAGGCGGTCAAGGCGGCGCGCCAGGCCTACAGGAAGTGGTCGCGCCTCACCCCCGCGGAGCGCAGCGGCATGCTGCTGAAGCTGGCGGACGCGCTCGACAAGGACGTGCAGCGCCTGGGGGAAATGGAGACCAGCCAGACCGGCAAGCCCCTGAAGCTGTCCCTGAACTCCGACCTGCCGTTCGCCAACGACAACATCCGCTTCATGGGGGCGCAGGCGCGCATGCTCGAGGGGGCGTCGGCCGGCGAGTACGCGGCCGGCTACACCAGCATCATCCGCCGCGAGCCGATCGGGGTCGTCGGATCGATCGCCCCCTGGAACTACCCGTACCTGATGGCCGCCTGGAAGATCGGGCCGGCCCTGGCGGCGGGAAACACGATCGTCCTGAAGCCGGCGTCGAACACGCCGTTCACCGCCATCGAGATCGCCAAGGCGGCGCTCGCGGTCGGCATCCCGGAGGGGGTGTTCAACGTGGTCACCGGGCCGGGTGCGGAGATCGGCGGCGCCCTCTGCCGGCACGACGATGTCAACATGATCTCCCTGACCGGCGACACGGCGACCGGCAAGAAGATCATGGAGCAGGCGGCCTCGTCGGTGAAGCGCCTGCACCTCGAGCTGGGGGGGAAGGCCCCGTTCATCGTGTTCGAGGACGCGAACCTCGACGCGGCGGTGCAGGGGGCGGTGGTCGCCGGGTTCGTCAACACCGGGCAGGACTGCACGGCGGCGACCCGCATTTATGTCCAGAAGTCGAAGTACAAGCAGTTCGTCGACGACTTCGTCGGGCACGTCAAGAAGATCCGCGTGGGGGACCCGCTGAAGCCCACGACCGACATCGGCCCGCTGATCTCGAAGGAGCAGCGCGAGCGGGTGGCGGGGTTCGTGGAGCGGGCCCGCAAGGCCGGCATCGAGGTCCTGACGGGAGGGAAGCCGCTGGACGGTCCGGGGTTCTTCTACCAGCCGACCGTGCTGGCGAAGGCGAAGCACGAGGACGAGGTGGTGCAGAAGGAGATCTTCGGCCCGGCGGTCGTGGTCATGTCATTCGACACCGAGGAGGAGATCGTCCAGAAGGCGAACGGGGTCGAGTACGGCCTGGCGTCGTCCATCTGGACCGCGGACGTCACGCGCGCGCTGCGCGTCTCGCGCGAGCTGGAGTTCGGCGAGGTCTGGATCAACGACCACCTGCCGCTCGCCTCGGAGATGCCGCACGGCGGCGTCAAGAAGTCGGGGTTCGGCGCGGACCTGTCGCGCTACGCCTTCGAGGAGTACACCAACATCAAGCACGTGATGGCGGATCTCTCCGGCGAAGCCCGCAAGGGCTGGCACTTCACGGTCTACGGAGACCAGGCCTAGAACTTCGCGGGGGCCGGGCTCGCCGACTTGCCGTAGAGCCACTTCACCAGGCCCCAGCCGATCGCCACGAGGACGATCAGCATCACCCAGCTGTTCGGCGACCCGTAGATCGTCGGGTAGTGGTTGCTGATCATCGTCAGGACGAGCGGCACCGACATGTACGTGTTGTGCTTCGAGCGCAGGCCGGCCAGGGCGACGGTCGCGGCATCGGGGGCGGTGCCGGCCTTGACGGCCGCGATGATCTTCTTCTGCGCCGGCCAGATCCGCATCCAGACGTTCATCGCCATGATGGTGCCGAACATCGCGCCCACGTGGATGAACACCGCGCGCGGTGCGAAGACGCGCGACATCCCCCAGGCCGCGACGGCGACCAGCGCGAACGAAACGAGCGCCCCCGGCTGCTCCTTGCCGGCCATCGCCTTCCAGACCGCGTCGTACACGAAGAAAACCAGGAGGATCAGGGCCATCGACAGGCTGCACGAGGCCCCCTTGCTCATCGTCGAGTCCGGCGGCAGCAGGTTCGGGGTCATGTAGTAGACGAACCCCGCCAGGAGGATGCCGGAGACCCAGGTCCACGCGGCGCCCCAGCGGAACCAGTACAGGGCGCGCGGCATCAGCTCGGGGACGACCTTCTTCTTCGAATCGGCGTCGTAGGTCTTCGCGACCTGCGCGTTCACGAAGTTGAAGAAGTACAGGTGGCCGATCCAGGTGATGCCGGCCACGACGTGGATCCAGCGGGCAATCATCTCGAGCCAGGCGTTGACGTTGGGATCCATCCGGGACCTCCTCCTTCAGCCGCCCGTCCACGGGCGGGACGCGGAATACTAACCTACTTCGTCCGGCCGCCGACCAGCGCCAGGCCGAAGGCGGCGGTGCACGCCAGGGCGGCGATCGGCGGGGGCGCCGGCTCGACGTCGCGCTGCGACCGGGCCGGCAGCCGCGGCAGCTTCAGCCGGGACAGAAGGGACGGCGGCGCCACGTGGCGCGTCTGCAGCCACAGGTCCTGCATCTCCACGAACAGGTGGCCATACGCGCGGAGCTGGGCCCCGATCTCGGGCAGACGGCGCCGCAGGTGGGCCAGGCGTCCCTCGACGCCGAAGCCGCGGCGGCGCTGCGTGCGGTCCTTGAGGCGCAGAAACCCGGTGATCATCGGGTGGGCGTCCTCGATCATCGCCGCCCTGTACCAGAGGTAGTTCTTGAACAGCCCCCAGTAGGTCCGGTGGTTCGCCCGCAGGAGCGCCCGGCGCATCGCCGCCGGCGAGTAGAAATCGCGCCAGGCGCGGCGGTACGCCTCGAGCCACTCCTCCCCGGTCATGCGCGGGTGCCGCATCACCGGGTGGAACGAGTCGTAGTTCCCCGGGTCCGCGTCGAGGGGGACCTTGCGGCGCACCATCTCCAGGTGGTCGTGCGAGCCGGGGATCGGGGTCAGCATGAAGAACGACGCCTGGTCGACCTCGAGGACCTCGACCAGGTCGCGCACGTCCCGGGCGATGGTCTCCGGCGTGTCCTCGGGGAACCCGAGGATGTAGCCGACGTGGCAGGCGATCCCGGCGCGGTGCCAGGCGGCGATCATGTCGCGGTACTCGGCGGCCTTGTTCTGCGTCTTGCCCGCCGCCTTCAGGTTCGCGGCGCGGATCGACTCCATGCCGAGAAAGATCTGGCTGCTGCCGGCGCGCGCCGCCTTCTCGATGAACCGCGGGATCTTCCACGCCAGCGCGTCCACCTGGATCATGAAATCGATCTCGATCCGCTCCTGCTCGCGCAGGCGGATGAGACCGTCGAAGATCGCCTCCCAGCATGGATTGCGCGAGAAGTTGTCGTCGGTGAAAAAGTAGTAGTCGATGCCGCGCTTCCAGTTCTCGCGCACCGCCCGCTCGATGGCGGCGGGATCCCTGTGCCGCATCGCCTTTCCCTGCACGTTGATGATCGAGCAGAAGGAGCAGTTGAACGGGCAGCCCCGCCCGACGTCGACCGTGGCCATGTGCGGATACGCGAAGCGCCTCATGGCGCGCGCCGGGATGCGGGGAAGCGGGGCGTCCTGGAGGGCGGGACGCTCGTGGATGTCGTAGCGCGGCCGCAGCCGCCCCTCGAGCGCGTCCTGGAGGATGGCCCCCCAGGCCTCCTCGATCTCGCCGTGCACCAGGGTCACGCCGGCGTCGAGCATCTCCTGCAGCTCGGGCGTCGGGTCGGGGAACAGCTCCAGGATGCCGCTGACGTGGAAACCGCCGAGCAGCACCGGCAGGCCGCGCCGCCGGAGCTCGATCGCCAGGTCGGCCGCCCGGGGCCATTGATTGGTCTGGACCGCCACGAGCGCGATCACGGTCAGGTCGCCGGGGCGGGGCGCGCGGTGGCGGCGGGCGACGGCCGCCGCGTCGACCTGGTCCACCGTCTCGTCGTAGGCCGCGATGCGCACGCGCACGCCGGCGCCGAGCGCGCCCGAGGACTCGACCCCCTCGGTCAGGGAATGGAGCGCCGCCAGCGTGTTGCTCGGCAGGACGCCGCGCCAGTGGCGCACCACGTACCCGTCGTCGTCATAGCGCGACGGCTTGATCAGGACGACCGTCAGCAGGCGCCCGCGATCGGGTCCGGTCGCCGCCATGCCCTAGCCCCCCTGCCCGGCGGTGAAGGTGAAATCCACCGTGGCCGGCTGACCGTCGGACACCTTGATCGTTTTCCGCTGCGCGCCGAGCTTCTCGTGCCACGCCTCGATCTCGTACTCGCCGGCGGGGAGTCCCTCGAGGGAAAACGTCCCGTCGGCCCCCGTGACGCGGCTGAACGGATGGCTTTCGACCGCGATGTAGCCGCTCATCCAGGCGTGCACGTCGCAGCGGACCGGCACCACCTCGGGATCGGCGAACCAGCGGCTCACCGTCCTGCCCCTCGCCGGCATCGAGACGTTGAACGCGCGGTTCTTCTTCGCGGCGGCCCGCACGTTGTGCAGCACCGGATCGCTGCTCTGGAAGGTGACCACCTGGCCGGCCTGGACGGCGAGCACGTGCGGCACGAACATGCAGCCCACCTGGTCCATGACCGCGGGCGCCGGCGGCGCGGCGAAGACGCGGTCGCCCAGGCCCGAGACGACGTGCACGTAGACGTTCTTGAGGGCCCCGTCCGGCGCGACGACGACATCTTCGCTGAGCGTCAGGGTACGGGCGCGATGGCAGGCGGCCTCGCTCGACATCGTGATCGCGCGCCGTTGCGGGGGCTTCCCCTCGAAGCCGACGCGGCCCCGGATCACGGCTCCGCCCACCGATTGCCCGGCGGGAATCGCTCCGGGCGGAGGCGGTGGTGGTGCGGAGTCGCCGGCGCAGCCCGTGATCGCCGCGGCGCACGCCAGGAGGGCGGCCGCGAGGGCGCAACACCGCGACGCCGTGGATGAAACGCTTAAGTACTTCGTCGCGTTGGACAACCCGATCACACTAGCCAACGGAGAGGACGCTGTCAATACATAGTGGCGCTCAGAGTGTGGATCCGAATCGGATGAGCGCGACGACCTGCCGGTCCATGTCCATCCATCTTCAAGGGTTGCGCCAGGACGTCCCCTCCCCGGATCGAGGGATTCTCCACACATCACGGCGCGACGGCGTTCGCGGGCGGCCGGTTGTCCGCGGACGGCGTCCGCCGGCGAACGGCTCTATGCACGGGACCTGTCTCCACACTCTCGGCGCCACTATGGGCCCGAGCCGCGATACGATGGCGCCTCGAGGCGTTGCATCCGAGGAGGGCAGGCCATGTCCGAGCCGAAGACCGTCGCCGTTGCCGTCACCGAGGTCGTCCCGGGCCTCTTCCACTACCGGATCGAGGACGAGAGGATCAGGTCGCAGAGCGACGCGTACGCGGTCGCGAGCGGCGGCCGGGTCGTGCTGATCGATCCGCTGCCGCTCGAGGGGCCGCTTCTCGAGCGCCTGGGGCGCGTCGAGGCGATCGTCCTCGGCGCCCCGTCGCACCAGAGATCGTCGTGGAGGCTCCGCCGCGAGAGCGGGGCGGCGATCCACGCGCCGGACGGGGCCTCGGGTCTCGAGGACCAGCCGGACGCCGCCTACAAGGAAGGGGACCGGCTGCCCGGCGGCCTGAGGCCGATCCATGCGCCCGGGCCGAAAGGGGAGCACTACGCGCTCCACCTCGAAGGGAAGCCGGGAGTCCTGCTGTGCACCGACCTGTGGCATGTGACCGCCCGGGGCGTGGAGTTCCTGCCGGACAAGTACCTGAGCGATCCGGACCGCGCCCGCGCCACGGCGCGGCGACTCCTCGAGCTGGACTTCGACATCCTGTGCTTCGGGCACGGGGACCCGATCGTGCGCGACGCACGGAAGGTCCTCTCGGACGTCGTCAAGGCGGACGCGGCGGCGCGGAAGGGCTGACGCCGGGCGGGACGGCGGGCCGCTCCTACTCGAGCGGCGGAGTGCGGCCTTCGAGGAAGTCCGGCAGGTGCCGCGCCGGGAACTGCAGCCCGACGTAGAACGGGCCGAACTCGGCGTAGTCGGCGCTCGCCTCGTCGAAGCGCATCTCGTAGATCAGCCTCTTGAAGACCGCGGGATCGTCCGCGAACAGGTCCACGCCCCACTCCCAGTCGTCGAGGCCGATCGACCCGGAGATGATCTGCGTGACCTGCCCCGAGTAGCCCCGCCCGATGAGGCCGTGCTCGCGCATCAGGGCGGCGCGCTTCTCGAACGGGAGCGTGTACCAGTTCTTCGTCTCGCCGCGCCTCTTGTTCATGGGATAGAAGCAGACGTGCCGCCGCCGCGGGATCTCGGCGTACAGCCGGCCGATCATGCGCTCGCGCTGCTTCAGCATCTCCCCGTCGAAGGCGCGCTCGAACTCCTCCGACCCGGTCTGCAGTCCGCGCGCCTTGAGATCCTCGTGGATCTTGCCGGTCATCTCGTAGAGCCCCAGCTCGACGATCGAGACGTAGGACGTCGTCGCCTCGAGATGGTCGTGGAGGCCGAGCCGGCCCAGCTGCAGCTCGATGCCGCTCAGCCCGTCGAAGGACTTGCGCAAATGCACGAGCATCAGGTCCCCCTTGTGCCCGATGAGGTTGACCAGGGCGCTGGGGCCTTCCTTGCTGGACTCGAGCGGCGCCAGGAGGGAGGCCGCCTCGTCGGCGAGCTCCCTGCGGCGCTTCGCCGTGAGCGGCTTGAGGCTCTCCCACCTCATCCGGAACATCTGGTGCAGGACGGCCCAGCCGTCGAGCGTTTCGGGGACCTGGGGATTGTGCATCGGGCTCCTAGTCTAGCCGTTCCGGGGAGGCGTCACAACCCAGGATGCGCGACGCGACGCCTGAGAACAGACGGGACATGACGTAGTGCCTCCGGCCGTCCGGGCCGTTCGGCGACGGAGAGAACCCCGGCTCGCGCAGCCGGGCGAGGGCCTCGGCGTACATCTCGACGTCCAGCGAGAACAGGTGCCCCTTGGCGGCTTCGACGCTCCGGAATCGGGACAGATCGACCTCCCGCCGCGCGACGATCCGGGGGCCGGTGTCGATCCCCTCGTCCATGAAGAAGACCGTCACCCCGGCCGGATCGCCCTGGAGGAGAGACCACTCCATGACCGACCGCCCGCGGTAGCGGGGCAGAAGCCCGATGTGCGCATTGAGGATGCCGAGGCGGAACGCCGCGAGGGTGTCGCTCCTGTAGATGACGTCGGTCGCGTGCAGCCCGACATCGGCGTCGAAGGCGCGCAGCCGCCGGAGCGTCCGCCGGTCGTCGAGGCCGCGGCGCGCGAAGGCCAGGGTCCCGCGCCGCCAGAGCCGCAGGACGAGCAGGAGCCGGCCGGCGCCGATGCGGAGCAGCTGCCTCGGCCAGCGGCGGGAGCAGACGACGAGCCGGAGCTCGACGCCCGGTTCCGCCGCGAGGCGCCGCCGGAACACCAGCGCCTTGTCCAGGTGGGCGCAGAGGGCGACGGCCTTCATGCGCGCCCCTCGAGGCGCGCCAGGTGCGCGCGGAGCAGGGCGGCGTAGGCTTCCAGGAACCGGGCGGCGTCGGCGCGGAGCGCCACGGGGCAGTCGGCGGCCGCGAACGCCTCGAAGGCGTTGTTCCAGGCGTCGAGGAACCGGCGGTCGTCGGTGAGCGCCGCGGCCCCGAGCCGGCGGAGCCCATCGAAGAGCGCCAGCCAGTCCTCGCGGCCGCCGCCGGATCGCGCCCGGGGCCACAGGCGCACCATCACCTGGCGCAGCGTCTCCTCGGCGTCGTCCGACGGCACGGCGGAGCCCGACGGCGAGGGCCCGGCGGAGCCGCCAGGCCCGGACAGGCCGGCCGGGGTCCCGGCGAGCGCCGCGTGGCGCCCGCGGACCTCCGCGAGGCGATCCTCGAGGGCGCGTTTCAGGAGGCGCGCTCGGGTGGGGGCGGAGCTATCCACGCGGCCGCATCGTGACGGGATACAGGCCGGATTTCAAATTGGAGTGCAGCTGCCTCAGGGTGATCACCTCGACGTCCGGCATCGAGGCGACCGATTCGGCGAACCGCTCGATCGGCGCGAAGTGCCCGATGTCCTTCGTGTGGTTCTCGATCACCACCGGGACCCTGGCCCAGCCGCTTCGCCGCGCGCGCCGCAGGACGTCCTTGAGCATCTGGCGCATGAGCGGGAAGCTCAGGCTGGCGAGGTCCGACACGATCCAGGACGTCCCGAGGTAGTACCTGAGCCGGCCCATCAGCCGGCCGCCGCGCGAGGCGGAGCCGTCGTCCGATCCGCCCCAATGATCGGAGGCGCCGTAGCCGGCCCCGTCGGCCGCCGCGGCCCCCGGCGCCGGCAGCGCGTCGTCCGGCGACACGAGCCGGCGGGTCAGGGGGCGCCGCGCCAGGACACGCTGGACCGCGTGCCGGACCTTGAGGAGCGGCCGGTACCGGAAGCTGTGCGTCGGGAAGCAGACGATCGGCCGCGGCCCGTCCGCAACGCGCCGGGCGTCCTGCATGTGCGGATAGAACGGGAGGAACGGCTCCTCGATGCTGCGGTAGTCGAGGCGGACCGGAGCCTCGTAGTGCAGTCCCTGGACGATGCTCACGTCCATCTCGATCCCCAGGTCGGCGAGGGTCGGAAGCAGGTGATCGCTCGGGGCGACGCACCAGGCGCCGCTCCGGAACGAGACGCAGCGGTAGCCGGGGTCGACCGGGCGGAGCAGCGTCTCGAGATACTGCTTGCAGCGCTCGATCATGGCGCGCGCCCGTTCCCTCGGGTGATTGGGGAGGGACCAGTCGGACGTCAGCTTCCAGCGTCCGCCGTCGTACGCGGCATCGTGCCACTGCGGGTGCACGTGCAGCTGGACGTCGTGGCCGCGGGACAGGGCCTCCCGGACGCACCCTTCCCATTCGCGGGCGAGCCCTAGCAGCGCGGGATTGTCGGCGCCGAACTGCAGATGATAGAGTTGCTGCATCACCTCGGCATTGAACGACGCCTTCAAGCCGTGCCGCTCGTAGATGTCCAGAAGGGCGCGCATGCTGTCGAACTGGATGCGGCGCATGTTGCCGGAGCCGTTGCCGCGCAATTCCCAATCGTCGGTCAGGACGAGCTGCACGGACGCCATGCGCAAGGAGAGCATAGGCGTCGCGGAGGCGTCAAGGCGGAAGGACGGGCGAAGCCGGCGATGACGACGCACCATGGGTTTATCCTGCACCCCACGTACCGGATGGAGGCGGGGCGTCCGGTCGTCCACCTGTTCGGGCGTCTCGAGGACGGGCGGTCGTTCCTGGCGCGCGACCGCCGGCCGGTGCCCCACTTCTTCGTGAGGGAGGCGGACGCGACGACGGCCCGCGAGCACGGGGCGGCGCGGCAATCGCCGACCGGGCTTCGGACCATGCACGGCGATCCGGTCGTGCGCGTCGAGGTCGACGCCCCCGATCAGACCCCGCCCCTGCGCGAGGGGCTGCACCGGGCCGGCGTGCCGGTGTACGAGGCGGACGTCCGGTTCGCCATGCGCTACCTGATCGACCGCGGCATCAAGGGAAGCCTGACGATCGCCGGTGAGGGGCGCCTCCCGGGGGGCACGACCGGCGCCTCGCCGGCCGGCGGGGCGGGGCCCGCGCAGCCCGCGGTGGACGTCGTCTTCGACGATCCCGACGTGACGCCGTCCGACTTCAGCCCCGGCCCGGGCCTCCTGCGCATCCTGTCGATCGACCTGGAGACCGACCCGCGCGGCGAGTCGATCTACTCCGCCGCCCTCGCCGGGACCGGCGGCGAGGAGGTCCTGCTGGCCCTGCCCGCGGACCGCGTCGCCCGCGCCCTCGGCGACCGGGGATTTTCGGAGCGGGTCGTCCCCTGCGATGACGAGCGCGGCCTCCTGCGCGCGCTCTTCGACCGGATGCGCCGGGCCGATTTCGACGTCCTGACCGGATGGAACGTCATCGACTTCGACCTGGAGGTCCTGGCGGCGCGCTCCCGCGCCCTGGGGGTGCCGTTCGAGGTCGGACGCGCGCCGGGTGCCGTGCGCGTGATCCGCGAGCGGGCCTTCTGGGGCCGATCGCGGGCGGACGTCGGAGGCAGGGTGGTCCTGGACGGCATCGAGCTGATGCGAAGCTCCTTCATGAAGCTGGAGGACTACCGCCTCGATACGGCGGCGCGCACGGTCCTGGGGGAGGGGAAGGTCGACCTCGGCGCCTCCGGCCCTTCGGCGACCGGACGCGACAAGGCGCAGGCCATCGACCGCACGTTCCACGAGGACCTGCCGTTGTTCGTGCAATACAACCTGGCGGACGCCCGACTGGTCCTCGCGATCCTGGAGAAGACCCGCCTCGTCGAGCTGGCGGTCCGGCGAAGCCTTCTGACCGGCATGCCGCTCGACCGCGTCGGCGCGAGCATCGCCTCGTTCGATGTTCTCTACCTGCACGAGCTCCGCCGGCGCGGCTTCGTGGCCCCGACCGTCGGAGGAGGGGACGCCGAGCCGGCGGGGGCGGGCGCCCAGGAGGACGCGGTCACCGGCGGGGCGGTCCTCGATCCGCTGCCGGGGCTCTACGAGAACGTCCTGGCGTTCGACTTCAAGAGCCTCTACCCGAGCCTCATCCGTACCTTCAACCTGGATCCGCTCGGCCACGTGACCGCCCCCGCGCAGGACGACGGCGCCGGCCTGATCCGCGCGCCGAACGGCGCCCTCTTTCGGCGCGAGCCGGGAATCCTGCCTGGGATCCTGGAGCGCCTGTTCCCGCAGCGCGAGGACGCGAAGGCGAGGGGGGACACGGTCGGATCGCACGCCATCAAGATCCTGATGAACTCGTTCTACGGCGTCCTCGCCACCCCGGCCTGCCGCTTCTATTCGCTGCCCGTGGCGAACGCCATCACGCAGTTCGGCCAATGGGTCCTGCACGGGGCGCGCGACCGGATGGAGGGGCTCGGGCACCGGGTCCTCTACGGAGACACGGACTCCCTGTTCGTCGAGTCGGGGCTCGCGGGCCCCGGCGCGGCCGAGGCGGCGCTCCGCCTGGGGGCCACGCTGCGCGACCGGATCAACGACGAGCTGGGCCGCGAGATCCGGCAGGCGCACGGGGTCGAGAGCCAGCTCGAGCTGGAGTTCGAGTCGCTGTTCGTCAAGTTCCTCCTCCCCTCGGTCCGCCACGGCGTGGCGGGCGCGCGCAAGCGCTACGCAGGCCTGGTGCGGACGGAGGACCCCGGGTCCCCCGGAAAGATGGTGTTCGTGGGAATGGAGGTCGTGCGGCGCGACTGGACCGAGCTGAGCAAGATCTTCCAGCGCGGGCTCTTCGACCGGCTGTTCCACGGAGTCGGGCGGGACGATGTGCTGGCGTACACCCGCGATTTCGCGCGCGACCTCAAGGAGGGCCGCCACGACGAGCACCTGGTGTATCGCAAGGCGCTCCGCAAGGGGCTCGACGAGTACACCACGACCACTCCGCCGCACGTCAAGGCGGCCCGGCTGGTGGAGGGGAAGGTGGACGGGCTGATCGAGTACCTCATGACCGTCTCGGGGCCGCAGCCCGCCTCCGCCCGCAGCGCCCCCATCGACCACCTCCACTACGTGGAGAAGCAGCTGCGCCCGATCGCCGAGCAGGTCTTCCCCCACCTCGGGCTGTCGTTCGACGAGGCCCTGGGGGAGGCCCGCCAGATGCCGCTGTTCTAGGCCGGGACTCTATATAATGATGGCGGAGAACGCGCCGATGCAGCTCATCGACAGCACCCCCGAATACGTCCGATCGATCTACGACCAGATGGACCGCCGCCTCGCCGCCGTCAGGCGCCGGCTGAACCGGCCGCTCACCCTGGCCGAGAAGGTGGTCCTGGGCCACCTCGACGAGGCGGAGACGCAGGAGCTGGAGCCGGGCAAGAGCTACCTGATGCTCCGGCCGGACCGGGTGGCCATGCAGGACGCCACGGCGCAGATGGCGCTCCTGCAGTTCGCGCAGGCTGACATCCCCCGCGTGGCTGTCCCCAGCACCGTGCACTGCGATCACCTCATCCGCGCCCAGCACGGTGCGGAGCCAGACACCAAGACGGCACTCTCGGAGAACGCCGAGGTCTACGCCTTTCTGAAGAGCGCATCCGCTCGCTACGGCATCGGGTTCTGGAAGCCGGGCGCCGGGATCATCCACCAGGTGCTGCTGGAGAACTACGCCTTCCCGGGCGGAATGATGATCGGCACCGATTCCCACACCCCCAACGCCGGCGGGCTGGCCATGTTCGCCTCCGGCGTGGGCGGGGCCGACGCCGTGGACGTGATGGCGGGCTACCCCTGGGAGGTCAAGTATCCGAAGCTGATCGGCGTCCACCTCACGGGACACCTGCAGGGCTGGACCGCTCCCAAGGACGTCATCCTCTACCTCTGCGGCGTGCTCACCGTGAAGGGCGGCACGAACGCGGTCATCGAGTACTTCGGCCCCGG
>DATNEZ010000453.1:0-17288 GCA_035606645.1 Binatia bacterium | reverse complement strand
CATCACCGACATCCAGGTCGTGAAGCCGTCCGCGGTCCCGCCGTTCACGCGCGCCGCGCTGGACGCGATCCGCGCCAGCAGTCCGCTCCCTCCGCTCCCCAAGGACTTCCCGGAGGGCCAGGAAGGGTCGAGCTGGTGCTTCTTCTACAACCTGCTGCCGCAGGAGACGCGCGACGTCATGGGAGATTGAGCGCGGTCAGAACGTGTCGCCGAACCGGCTGGCGAGCAGGGCGAGGTCGGTCCCGTCCACCTTGCCGTCGAGGTTGATGTCGACCGGCAAGCCGTACAGAGCCGGGCCGGGGTTGAGGTAGTTCGGATCGGTCGGGACGCAGTAGTTGGCGTTCTGCGCGGTCATCGGATTCAGCGCCCGGTCGCACTGGAACACCCCGAGGAGGGATCCCGTCCGCGGCAGGTCGAATCCCTCCTGGAGCGAGCAGCCGCCCGGCACCAGCGTCCTGGTGGCTCCCGATCCCACCTGCGACAGCGTGCCGTCCGGGAGGAGAGTGAAGTTCTCCCCGCGCTCCGCCGCGAACGAGCGCGCCAGGATCGCCAGGTCGTAGCCGTCCACCCGGCCCGATCCGTCCACATCGGCGCGGTCGGTCAGGATGTTCGTCAGGATGACCGGGGCCTGGTCCGTGCCGCTGAACAGCGCGACGTCGGGATAGGTAGCATCGCTCACCAGGTTGATGTTGCCCGCGGCCAGGTGGGTCATGCCGTCGGGAACACCGGCCGGATTGAGAGTCGGATCGGTGAAGAACAGGCCGTTCCCCATGCCGATGTAGACCGTCAGGTTGGGGGCGGAGGTGCTCGCCCCGCCCGTGGACAGCACGATCAGGTCCTGCACGCCGTCCTGGTTCAGATCGACGAATTGCGCGTCCACCGGGGGGAACGCGACCGGCAGCGGGCCCGGATTGCCCGGCGGCGCCAGCAGATCCAGGCTGCCGGGCAGGACGATCCCCACGCTCGACGTCCCCGGCTCGACCGCCGCCAGGACCGCGGTCGTCAGGTCCTTGTCGAAGCGGGAGCGCGGGTCGTTGGGAGTGAGCCACGGGTTCGCGCACACCCGCTGATCCGGCGCCAGGAGGAGCCGTGTCGGATCGCCCGCGAGAGCCGTCTGGGGCGTGACGGGCGCCAGGGGGGGCGTGAACGAACCATTGCCGTTGCCGTACAACATCGCGAGGAGGTCATCGCCGCTGCCCGCGGCGCCCTGCTCCAGGACCACGATGTCGTTGTGCGGCCTGGAGCTGCAGGACGGTCCGAACGTGCTGTTCGGGATGCAGTCGTACGCCAGGTGACCGATGGCAACGCCCACCGGGTTCGACAGGCCGGTGACGGACGACCAGGATAGCGGGGCGGCGCGGAACTCTCCGGACGCGTCGCCGATCAGGAACGACAGGGTGCCGTTGCCGGGGGACTGGTCCCCCGCATTGGCCGTGACGACGTCGTTGACCGGCGGGTCGCAATCGACGTCGGTGACGCACGTTGCTGCATTCCGGACGCCCCCCAGGCACACCTTGGTGAACGGCACGCAGGTGCCGCCGTCGCATGAGTCCCCGATGCCGTCGCCGTCCCCGTCGAGCTGGCTGCCGTTGACGACGAACGGGCAGTTGTCGACCGCATGGGTGATCGGGTTGTAATCGGGGATCGAGTCCTGGTCGGTGTCGATGCTCTGGCAGACCGCATCCAGGACCTGGCACTGGTCGCCGACGCCGTTGGCGTCCCCGTCGCACTGGCCCGCGAGGTTGGGATTGGTGCACGTGGTGAACGCCACCGCCTGCTGGGCCGGGCAGGGGCTGTCCAGGAAGCATTCGGGATGGCCGGCCTGGTCGTGGGACGGGCACCCGGGAGGGTTGTAGCGTGTGGGGCAGTTGTCGTTCACGTCCGGGACGCCGTCCTTGTCGAAGTCATTGCTGTGCACAATGAGCGGCGCGACCGAGGCGGCGACGGGATTCACGCCGACGCCCAGGACGTCCCCCTCCGCCTGGAGGCCGGTCGGCTCGCTGGTCACGACCTCCACCTGGTTCCCGGGGCCGTCGAGGACGAGCAGGTCGAGGGCCCCGTCCTGGCGCAGATCGGCGAGGGCCATGCCGCTGGCGGTCGAGACACCCGCGAGCGGCTGCGGAGGGAGCACGCGGAACGTGGTCCCCGTCCCGGACAGCACGTCGAGGCGGGGAGGGGACGAATTCAAGAGCACGAGGTCCTGGCCGACCGAGACGTCGGCCGGGAAGATCGACATGGCCTTGATGTTCTTCCAGGGGGATGCGGGGTTGGTGGGCGCCGCGCTGAAGGTCAGCGTGCCGGGGGAGCAGGACGGTCCGGGGACACCGTCGTTGTGGAACAGATCGACCCGGTTGTTGGCGTAAGAAAGGACGGCGAGATCGGGGGCCGGTCCCGTGTCGGGGTCGTAGTTGAGGAGCGCCACGGCCGACGGGCTGGACAGTCCCGTGAGGGAGGGGGTCGCGGCAGGGACGAAACCGCCGCTCCCGTCCCCCCTGTAGATGAGGACCTGCCCCGCGGTGAAGTCGACCACCGCCAGGTCGGCGGCGCAATCCCCGTCCATGTCCGCGAACACGCCGCCGCGCGGCCTGTGGCCGGCCCCCAGGGAAATCGTCGTGGTCAGCGCAAGCGATCCCCCCGAAACGCATCCGGGATTGGTGAACACCTCGATCGCGCCGACATCGGCCGAGGCGGACGAGCAGGTTCCGCCTCCCGTGCAGTCGGTGTCCGTCTTGCACAGCACCCCGTCGTTCGTGCCGCCCGTGCAGGCCGGCAGCCCCTGGTCGAGGGCGACGAGCGCCGGGCAGGCCGCCCCCTGGGACAGGGGAGCGGCGAGCAGGACCGAGGGGCCCGGCCGGGTGGCGATCGTGGACGAGACGGTCAACGGCAGGGCCGTGCCGGCGTTGGCGAACAGCCCGATGGTCCCGGCGCTGCGGTTGGCCACGGCCAGGTCCCGGTCGCCGTCCGCATCGAAGTCACCCGAGGCCATCCCTTCCGGTCCGTCTCCGGCGGTCAGGATCTGGGTGACCCCGAAGTCGCCGCCGCCGAGGCCCGGATAGAACAGCAGGACGTCGGTGCCGCTGTTGGAGACCACCATGTCGGGGAAGCGATCGGCGTTGAAGTCGGCGAGGAGGACCTGGGCCGGGCCGATGCTGGATTGCAGCGACGTGCGGCTCTTCATGCCCCCCGCCGCGTCGTCCACGCGCACCCTCGTGACGCCGAAGCTCAGTCCGCCTCCGCTCGTCTCGACGATCGCCAGGTCGGGGCTGCGCGAGCACGCGGCGCCCACCTTCGAGACCAGGTTGTCCCCGCCCGTGGCGCAGACGCCGTCGGGACCGAAGAGGAACGTGTTGTCGTCCTCCGTGCCGCACAGCCCATCGGCGCCGGCCGCAATCTCTACTTGTTGCCCCGGGTTCGGAATCAGCGGGCAGTTGTCCAGGAGGTCGGTGGTCGAATTGAAATCCGGGACTCCATCGCCGTCGGAATCGGTCGTCACGCTCTCGCACGCGTCGCCGACGCCGTTCGAGTCGCTGTCGAGCTGCGTCGTGCCGGTGGTGATCGGGTTGTAGACGTTCGCGCAGTTGTCGAGGACGTTGCTCACGCGGTCCCCATCGACGTCCTCGGGGTTCAGATCGGCGGTCGCCAGGTAGAGCGGACCGGCGGACGCCGTGGCGATGGTGGCCGCTCCGACGCTGAACGGCGAGTCCTTCTGCGGAGCGAACGTCCCGTCCTTCTGGTTGATGAGGATGGTCACGGTGCCGGCCTGGAAATTGGCGATGGCCAGATCGTCGAAGCCGTCCCGGTTGAAGTCGGCCGCGGTGAGGCTCAGAGGCCGGTCGATGGGGCCGGGCTGGATGGAGAGCAGGGCGGCGGAGGCGCCGGGCGCATCCAGGAGAAGAGCGATCCCCGCGTACGCGAGGGGAAGGACCGAGGCCAGGAGGCCCGCACGCATCAGCCTTCGCATCACGTTTGGGGGTCTTCCCTCAGCCTGCCCTTCAAGAAAAACTCCAAGCTCCTGAAAGAGTTACGAGACATCGTACCGGTGAGATCCCAGGAAGTCAAGAAAGGGCGGATGCCCGGCTGCGGTGTATAATCCACACCCCGCAAGGGATAGAGCGGAGGGCAGTCCCCCAATTGCGAGTCACGGGAGGGGAGGCCAGGGGGCGGCGTCTGAAGGCCCCGGGGAGTCTCCTCATCAGGCCGACCGCCGATCGAGTGCGCGAGGCATTGTTCGACATTCTCGGGGCGCGCGTGCACGGGTCGCGCTTCCTGGACGCCTACGCCGGCACCGGCGCGGTCGGCTGCGAGGCGCTCAGCCGCGGCGCCACGCGGGTGGTCTTTCTCGAGCGGCAGCGCGGGGCCCTGCGCCTGATTCGCGACAATCTCGGCCTCGCCCCCTGGTCCGGCGCGTGGGAGGTGCTGGAGGCCGACGCGTCCGCATCGCTGCGCGACCTGGCGCGGGCCGGGACGCGATTCGACGTCGTGTTTCTCGATCCCCCGTACGACGAGCCGTCCCTTCCGGAGGCCCTGCGCCTCGCCGCCCGGCTCCTCGATCCGGCCGGCCTCCTGATCCTGGAGCACCGCTCCTCCGCCGCGGCCGCCGGGGTGGACGGCCTGGTTCCGGGAAAAACGTACCGCTACGGCGACACCAGTCTTTCCGTCTTCCGTCCGGCCCGGGAGTCCGTCACCCAGCATGACTGATCGGCTGTCCCGGGCGGCTCTCCTCCTGGTCGCGCTCCTCTGCGCGTCGTTCTGCCTGACCGAGCTGGCGGAGGTCGACCTTCACTGGCACCTCGCGACGGGGGAGAGCATCCTGCGCGGGTCGGGTGTGCCACGCGTCGACGACCTGACGTACACGTCGGCAGGAAGGCCGTGGATCGATCTGCACTGGTTGTTCCAGGTCGCCCTGGCGGCCGCGTACCGATCCGCCGGCTGGATCGGCATCGACCTCCTCAAGATCGGCTGCGTGACGTGTGCCTTCCTCCTGGCGCTCTGGACCGCCTGGCGGCGGGGCGTCTCCTTCTCCATCCTGGCGCCGCTCTCGCTGGTCGCGGTGCTCGCCTCCCAGGAGCGTTTCGCGCCGCGCCCGGAGGTGGTGTCGTTTATCCTTCTGGCCGCGCTGCTGGCGATCCTCGAGGAGCGCACGAGGCACCCGCGCCTCCTGCTGGTCCTCCCCGTGCTGCTGGCGATCTGGGCCAACGCGCACGCCCTGTACGTCGTCGGGCTGGCGGTCCTCGTCCTCACGGCTGCCGGCGATTACATCGAGTCCCGCCGGGGGGCGGCGCCGGCCCCTGCGGGCCGGGCCCTTGCGCCCGCCGTGCGACTGGCGGGGATCGCCTCCGTGTCCCTCGCGGCCACGGCCGCCACCCCCTACGGCCTCCGCGGATGGATCCTCCCCTGGCGTCTCCTGTTCGAGCGGATCGCCTCCGACAACGTGTACTCCCGACATATCGCCGAGTTCCAGGCCCCCTTCGGCGGGTACGGTCCCACGACGTCCATCGCCGCCTTCGCGCTCCTTGCGGCGGTGGCGATCGCGGCTGTCGCGTTCGGCCGCCGGGTCGTGCGGCCGGCGGAGGGCCTGTCGCTCGGCGCACTGTTCGTCCTGGCCCTCCTGGCCCGCCGCAACATCCCGCTGTTCGCCCTGGCTTCGCTGCCGCTCGCCGGGCCGCCGATCCAGGCGGCCATGGCGGATCTCGCGCGCCGCCTTCCGGGCGCGCGCGGGGAGCCGGGGGCCTGGATCCATCGTGTCTCGAGCGCGGGCGCCGCCTTCGTGGTCCTCGCGAGTCTCTTCTTCCTGGCCGACACTTGGTCGAACCGGTTCTACGAGCGCGACGGCACGCAGCGCTATTTCGGGAGCGGAACCGCCCCGGGGTTCTATCCGGAAGGGGCCGCGGACTTCGTCCTCGCGCGGAAGCCTGCCGGGGAAGTGATCCACGACATGACCATGGGCGGTTTTCTCGCGTGGCGCTGGCGCCCGGCACGACGCACGTTCATCGACGGGCGGCTCGAAGTGCACGACGAGTCGCTGTTCCGTGCCTATCTCGGCCTGCAGGACGACCCGGCGCTGTTCGAGGAGACCGCGCGCAGGTTCGGCGCTCGGACGGTCCTCTGGAGCCACAGGCACAGCCCCGAGGCCGCAGGCCTGCTCCGCTACCTGGCGGACAGCCCGGACTGGCGCCTGGTGTACGTCGACCTGGCCGCCTGCGTGTTCATGCGGGAGCCGGAGGGGAACTCGTCCGACGTGCCGGAGGCGATCGACCCTGCCGACCCCGGGCTGGGAGAGCGGATCCTGCAGGAGATCCGGCAGGCCGAGGCCGCCCGGACGGATCCGGCCCCGGGCTTCCTGCGACGGCTCCTGCCTCGGCGGCCGGTCCCGGTCGCCGAGGTGAACGCGGGCCTGTTCTTCGGCATCACGGGCGCCGAGCGGACCGCGGAGACCCTGTTTCGCGCCGCCCTGGCCCAGGCCCCGGGCAACGCGGTCATCCACTACGATCTCGGGCTCGCCCTTTCACGGGCCGGGCGGGGTGGGGAGGCGACCGTCGAGCTCGAGGCGGCGCTGCGCCTGGATCCTGGCCTGAGCCCCGCCCGTGAGGGCCTGGCGCTCCAGTTGCTGGAGAAGGGGGACGAGGAAGGGGCCCTGCGTCAGTGGGCGGTTGCCGAAGACAGCGGGCCGCTCGCGCTGGCCTCGTTGCGGGCGCGCGGCGCCCTCCTGGCCAGGAAGGGAAAGATCGACGACGCGATCCAGGACTACCGCAAGGCGATCGACGTCGCCCCGCGCGAACTTCGCCTTCGGTCCGACCTGGCGCTCCTGTATCACCGCCGGGGCATGGGCCAGCAGGCCGCTGCCGAGATCCGTCGCGCCCTGCTGCTCGACAACCGGGCCTGCGCCCCGCGTGTCGTGCTCGGCCGCATCAACACGGACGAAGGCCGGCTGCGGGACGCGGAGGCCATTTATCGCGAGGCGATCCAGATGGCCGGCGGACAGTGCCCCGAAGCGGAGAAGGCCCTCGAGGAGCTCCTCTGGAGCGGCGCCCCGAAGTGACGGCCATGCCGGGGGCGGCCCGGTCCGATCGGCTCCCGGGGACCCCGCGCGTTTCAACTCCGTAATCGCCCCCGCCCGCCGTGCGGCCATCCGGCGCTCTCTCCTTGACTTCGGGGGTTCGATACATATTTTTGTAGCCGGGGCGCCCCGCCGTTCTCGACACGGCAGGCCGTCAGGAGACCGGAGCATGCACAAAGAGCGCGTGGCGTTTCTGATGTCGGCGGGGGCTCTCGTTCTGGCAGCCGGGTTGATCGGGACGGCCCGTCCGGCCGCGCAGGAGACGCAGGGCGATCCGTCCTCTGCGCCGGCGGTCGAGAGCCGGGGGCAGGGCGTGGCGCTGCAGCCGGGATCGACGGCGCCTCCGAAGAATCTGAAGAAGGTCGGCGATCACTGGACGCCGTACGACCCGCCCGATCCGGAGTCGTTCCCGCCCGAGGCCACGCTGCACATCATTGTCCCGGGCGACACGCTGTGGGACCTGGCCGACCTGGTGTTCGGGAATCCCTACCTCTGGCCGCAGATCTGGAACGAGAACCGCTACATCCTGGACTCGCACTGGATCTACCCCGGGGACCCGCTGCTCCTGCCGGCGAGGCCGACGGTGGTCGGCGAGGTCGTTCCGCAGGGACAGGAAGGCGCTCCGCCGGCCACGCAGACCGTCCCCGAGCCGGCCGGGACCAGCGAGGAACCGGCCGAGCCGGAGGAAGAAGCCCAGGTGGCGGCCGAGCAGCCGGCCCCCGCGCAGAAGGACTCGGACACGGCGCATGCCGCGCGCACCCTTCCGAAGCTCGAGCTGCTGACCGACGACTACGACCTGCGCTGCTCCGGCTACATCGCGCCCCGCGAGGCGAAGCCCGATTACTTCATCGCCAACCAGGAAGACGAGGCGAAGATGGGGCTCACCGAGGGAGACATCGTTTACCTGAATCGCGGCCAGAGCAACGGTCACATGGAGACCGGCACCGAATACAGCGTCGTGGTCCGCGAGGGGGAAGTCCGGCACCCCATCACCCACAAGTTCCTGGGCTACTACTACAAGCGGCTCGGCTCCGTGAAGGTCCTGGCGGCGCAGGAGACGACGTCCATCGGCACCGTCTCCTATGCCTGCGACGAGATCCGGACGGGAGACGCGCTCGTGCCCCTGATGATCACCCCGATCCCCGCCAAGGCGATCCCGGAGTTCAACAAGCTCACGCTGGTGGCTCCCGACAAGGAGACCGGGTACGTCGTGCACGTCGGGGACAACCAGGAGCGGGCGTCGGCGGGCCAGCTGGTGGACATCGACATGGGGTACGACGACGGGCTGAAGGCGGGCGACATCCTGACGGTGTTCCTGCCGACGGAGCCGTTCGACAAGTTTCCGAAGGTGAAGTACGACTACACGGTCCGGAACCGCCGCTTCCAGAGCCGGCCCATCTGGAAGGACGACAACGACAACATCCCTCCGGCCAAGACGATCGGACAGGTGGTCGTCATCTTCGCCGAGAAGAAGACCGCGACCGTCAAGATCCTGCAGTCCGTGCGCGAGATCGAGATCGGGGACTCCGTCGTCGTCTACTGAGACGTCGGCGGACCCTCCTCGAAGACCTGCGCGGTGAACGCCTCGACCACGGCGCGCTCCCTCCAGGCGTGTCCCGGCAGGCCGGCCTTCAGGCAGGTTTCCTCGAGAAACGTCACCGCGTCCCATCCCTGCTGCACGGCGACCTGAGGCAGAAGGACGCCGCGCTTCCCGCCGGCGCTCACCATCAGGCCGTGCAGCCCCACCGTGACATCCGACGGCCCGTGCACGCGAACGAGGGGGTCGAGGACCGAAATCTCGACGCTCAAAGCCGCGAGATCCGAGGAGACAATCGCATCGAAGCGGGGGTCCTGCGTCGCGGCGGCCAGGGCGCAGGACGCCACGGTCTCGGCGAGAGGCCGTCCCGGAGACACCATGCCGACGCAGCCGCGCAGGGACCGGTCCCGGTGCAGGCTGACGAAGGCCCCTTGCTCGCGGCGCAGGCGCTCCGGCGGATCGTCGAGGACCGGGGCGGCGTCGCCGCGCAGCCCGGCGGCGATGGCCCGGCGAGCCAGATCGAGCAGGATGGCCTGCTCTTCTTCGGAGAGCCTCGGGAGCGCCTCCGGCATGACGATCATCTCCCGGGAATCGCCTAGATCATCATGATCTTGTTGCGCAGAATCAGGATCTCGAGCGCGATCGAGGCCTTCTTCAGCAGTCGGCGGAATTCCTGGACGTCCGGAGCCTTGGACGAGTCGGGGCCGTTGTCGGCGTACAGGATGCCGGCCGGGCGCTCGGCGATCGTCAGCGGCATGAGCAGGACGCGAGCCGGCGGAGGACACCCGAGGTCCAGGTAGAACTTGGCGTTGGCCGGCAGGTCGGGGACCGGACCGTAGAAATAGTCGCCTCCCGATCGGACGAACAGGAACAGGGACGGCCGATCGAGGGGCACGATGACGTTGCGGACCCGCGTCGGGGCGAGGCCGCCCCCCCGGCCGCTCCATCCCAGGACCCTGTCGGGCTGCGCGACGAAGAGGGCGCCGCGCAGGAAACGGTTGGAGGTGAAATCGAGCACCGCGTCGAAGACGTCATCCCGTGTCTCGGCCTCGCGCAGGCGGGCGGACGCCGATTCGATCGCCAGGAGCGGGGCCGGCGCCGGGGCGGCCTGGGCACCGGGCGATCGGGGGGGGGCCGCGGACGCCGCGGCACGGGGGACGAGCGTCGGGCCGGCTGGACGGGCGGTGATCCCGGGCGCAACAGGGCGCGCGACGGGAGGCGGCGCGGCCGCGAACGGCCGTGTCGTGGCTGTCCCGGGGGCCGGCGCGGCGGGTCGGGTCGGGCCGGGGGGCGGGATCTCCGCGACCGGTGCCTCCGCCGACTCCTCGCGCCAGGCGTCCAGGGAACGGGGGAGCGGTCCGGACGACTCGAGATCCGCGGGGGGCGCCTGCGGGCCTGAATCCATGAACGGCTGGTCGAGATCATCCGGGTCGGCATTGAGCGGCAGGCCGTCGAGCCCTACCTCGGGCATCGGGGCCCGCGGCGCCGCCTTCAGCGGGGCCGCGACCTTCGATCGCGGCTCGGGCGGCCCGGGGGCCACCGGGATCGCCTTCGTGCCGAGGCTGATGTTGTAGTACCGCTCGATCGCCTGGATGAGGCGGAACTCGGTCGCGACGTACGGCTCGATCGGCAGCCCTGTCAGGAAGGCGATCTCGTCCAGGGCAATCAGGTCCTTCGGGTCGCGCATCGCCAGGTGCAGGCGCCGCCCCTCGATGGCGATCGGCACGATGCAGTACTTGGCAGCCAGGCGCCCGGGAACGGCGGCGAGGACCTCGGCCGAGACGGACTCGAGGCGCCGGGCGGCGGCGTAACGCGTGCGGGCGATCTCGGCGAGGTACTCTCCGAGCGTGTCCTCGTCGATGAACCCGAGCTTGACGAGGCTGTGGCCCAGTCGCTCGCCGAAGAACGTCTTGTCGTGCAGCCCGCGCTGCAGCTGCTCCTCGGTGAGCTTTCCCTTGCCGATCAGCCACTCGCCGAGCTTCTGGGTCACGTGCGCTCCCGGGGTTCAGGCCCTTCGTGTCACGGGGCCCGGCCCCGTCCGGAGGCGGCCTGGATCCCTAGCGGTTGCGGGACGAGTTGTGCCTGCGGCCGTGGCCGCCCGAGCCCCCGCCGCCGCCGAACGGACGGCGGGATCCTTCACGGCCGCGCTCGGCCGCGGCCGGCTCCGGCGGCAACGTCTCGCCGGCTTCGATCCGCTTGTCGCGCAGCACGGCCTTGCGGCTCAGCCGGACCCGATCGCCGTCCACGTCGATCACCTTCACCAGGATCTCCTCGCCTTCCTTGATCTCGTCCTGGACTTCCTTGACGCGATGCTCGGCGACCTCGGAGATGTGGAGCAGGCCTTCCATGCCGGGGAGGATCTCGACGAAGGCCCCGAAGTTGGCGATGCGGGTGACCTTGCCCAGGTAGGTCTTCCCGACCTCCGCCTCGGCGGTGATCTCCTTGATGATCTCGATCGCCTTGAGCGCCGAGCCCTCGTCGACCGAGGCGATGTTGATGCGCCCATCGTCCTCGACGTCGATCTTGCAGCCGGTCCTCTCGATGATCGAGCGGATCATCTTGCCGCCCGGTCCGATCACCTCGCGGATCTTGTCCTTGTTGATGCGGATGGTGAAGATGCGCGGCGCGAAGGTGGAGATGTTCGCGCGCGGCTTCGCGAGAGTGGCGTCCATGGAGTCGAGGATATGCATGCGGGCGTCGCGCGCCTGCGACAGCGCCTGCTCCATGATCGCCTTGCTGATCCCGTCGATCTTGATGTCCATCTGCAGGGCGGTGATCCCCTCGCGCGTGCCGGCGACCTTGAAATCCATGTCGCCGTAGTGGTCTTCGACCCCCGCGATGTCGGTGAGAATCACGTAGTTGTCTTTTTCCTTGACCAGCCCCATGGCCGCACCGGCGACCGCCGAGCGCAGGGGCACGCCGGCGTCCATGAGCGAGAGCGATCCGCCGCAGATCGAGGCCATCGACGAGGACCCGTTGGACTCCAGGATGTCGGACACCAGCCGGATCGTGTACGGGAACTCGTCCTCTCCCGGCATCAAGGGCAGGAGGGCCCGCTCGGCCAGGGCCCCGTGGCCGATCTCACGCCGGCCGGGGCCTCGCAGGAACTTGACCTCCCCCACGGAGAACGGGGGGAAGTTGTAGTGCAGCATGAAGCGTTTCTCGGATTCGCCCTCGAGCCAGTCCAGCCGCTGCGCGTCCTCGGAGGTCCCGAGGGTCGAGGTGACCAGCGCCTGCGTCTCGCCGCGCGTGAACAGGGCCGAGCCGTGCGTGCGGGGGAGCACGCCGACCTCGCAGGTGACCTTGCGGACCTGGTTGGCGGCGCGGCCGTCGAAGCGCCGGCGCTCGTTCAGGAGCTCGTGGCGAGCGATTTTCTTGTGCAGGTCGTTCAGGATCAGGCCGGCCTCGGCGCGGCGCTGCGGCTCGCTCTCGGGGATCGCCTGGACCTGGGCCTCCATGAGGGCGGCCACCGCGCGGTACGACTCGATCTTCACCGGCATCTTCATCGCCTGGTACAAAGGCGCCCGGGCCGCCTCCTCGATCTGGCGATACAGGTCCTTGTCGAGCTCCCTGGGCTTCGCCTCGCGCTTCGGCCGGCCGACCTCGCGCCGCAATTCCTCCTGAAGGCCGACCAGCGTCCGGCAGTGTCCCTGGCCGAACCAGATCGCCTCGAGCATCTCTTTTTCGGAGACCTCGCTCGCGCCGGCCTCGACCATGACGATGTCCGAGGCGCTGCCCACGACGATCAGATCGAGCCGGCTGGACTCCATCTGCTCGTAGGTCGGGTTGAGGATGTACCCGGTCTCGTTCAGGCCGACGCGGACCGCGGCGATCGGCTTGTTGAACGGGATGTCGGAAAGGTAGAGGGAGGTCGAGGCGCCCGTGATGGCCAGGACGTCCGGGTCGTTGGCCAGGTCGGCCGACAGGACCAGAGCGATCACCTGGGTCTCGAACGACCATCCCTTGGGAAAGAGCGGGCGGATGGGACGGTCGATCATCCGGGAGGTCAGGGTCTCCTTCTCGTTCGGCCTTCCCTCGCGCTTGAAGAAGCCTCCGGGGATCTTCCCGGCGGCGTAGGTGTTCTCGCGGTAGTCGACGGTCAGCGGCAGGAAGCTGATCCCGGGCTTCTCGCGGCGATCGGCGGTGGCCGTGACCAGCACCACGGTGTCGCCGTAGCGCACGGTGACGGAGCCGTCGGCCTGCTTGGCCACTTTGCCGGTCTCGATCGTCAGGGGCCTGCCGCCAAAATCGAGGGTGCGTGTCGTCGTCAAATCGTCCTCCTGAATCAGGCCGCGCGAGCCGTCAGGGCTCGGGGGCGGTCCGGGCCGGGGCGCTCACGCACCCACGGCGATGGAAGGAAGGCATCGATGGAGCATGACGGCCATCGAGGACGGCTTCGACGCGAAACCCTGGACACCGCCGGGGGAAGGGAAGACTGAAGGATAGGAAAGTAGGAGGAGGCCAGATTTCCCTTCAAGTAGTCCCCGGAGTCGGACTTCAGGTCCGAACGGTGCCATCCGGTGCGCGTGGAAACCGCTGCGGGTGCCGTCGCCCGGGATCGCCGCCTTCCTATTTGCGGATCCCGAGTTTCTTGATCAAATCCCGGTAGCGCTCCGCGTTTCGATCCTTCAGATAGTCGAGGAGGCGCCGGCGGGTGCCAACCATCTTCAAAAGGCCGCGGCGGGAATGATGGTCCTTGGCGTGCGAGTTGAAATGATCGGTCAGGTCCTCGATCCGGCGGCTCAGGATCGCGATCTGGACTTCGGGTGACCCGGTGTCCGACGCGTGGGCCTGAAAGGAACTGATGATCTCGGTCTTCCTGTCTTTCGTCAGTGCCATCAACCTTCTCGTTCCGATGATCCGGGTCGCCAGAAGCGAATCGGGAGGGCGTCACTCTAGCACAGGTCCGGGGGGCTGTAAAGAACTTGGAGCCTAACCTCCCAACACGCCTAGCCTCCAAACACGATGTGCGGCCGGACCACGGGGCGGGCCTCGGAGGGGGCGGGGAGCTGCACCTCTCCGATGCCGATGAGGCGCCCCTCGGGCCCCTTCAAGCGGCAACGCCCCGGGGGGAGAGGGGGCCGGGGCGCCGCGACTTCTCCCAGCCCGCAGGGACGTCCGTGCCTGATGGCGTGGATGCCCGCCGGGGTCAGGACCAGGGTGGGGATTCCCAGGGGGATCTCGTCCATCGGAATGGCGCGTCCCGCAGACTCGGGGCCGAGCGCTCGGATTTCATCCGGGGTCAGCGCCCCCTCGACGGTGAAGGGGCCGGCGGCCGTCCGGCGCAGCGAGTGCAGGTGGGCGCCGCACCCCAGGATCTCGCCGAGGTCGTGCGCGAAGGACCGGAGATACGTCCCGGCGGAGACCTGCGCCTCGAAGGAGACATCCTCCGCCGACAACCCGAGGAATTCCAGGCGCCTGAACGTCACCATCGTGGGCACGGGGGAGACCGGCTTGTGACGCCGCGCCAGACGGTACATCGGCGTGCCGCGGACCTTCTTGGCGGAGAAGACCGGAGGCACCTGGCTCACCGTGCCGCGAAATCCCTCGAAGGCCGCCAGGAGCGCCGCCTCATCCGTCTGGACGGGGCGGGGAGGGCCGACGGGGGCGCCGTCCCGATCGAACGTGTCGGTGTCCACGCCCAGCCTGAGCGTGCCCCGATAGGTCTTGTCCATTCCGGACAGGAAGGTCGCCAGGCGGGTCGCCCGTCCGATCATCAGGACCAGGAGACCGGTCGCCATCGGATCGAGAGTGCCGGCATGGCCGATGCGGCTCACTCCCAGGGCGCGCCGCGCGATCGCCACGATGTCATGGGAGGTCGGCCCCTCCGGCTTGTCGACCAGGAGAACGCCGTCGAGACCTGCAGCCGCCATCTACTCCTCCTCGTCGCCGGCCCGGGACGGCGCGCCCCCGCCCTCGTGGATCTGCTGCAGGACGCGCTCGATCCGGTCCCCCTGGTCGAGCGACTCGTCGAGCTCGAAGCGGACGGCCGGAGCGAACCGCAACCCGAGGTTCTTGAACAGCGCGCGCTTGAAGAATCCCGACGCACTGTTGAGCGCCTTGATGGAGGCCTGACGGGCCTGCGGCTCTCCGAGGATGCTGACGAACACGCGCACGTTCTTCAGGTCGGGACTCACGGTGGCTCCGGTGATGGTGACGAAGCCGACACGCGGATCGCGTACCTCGCGCAGGAGCAGGCGCGAGACCTCCCCCTTGATCAGATCGGACACCCGGTCGGTGCGCGTGCTCACGGCATGCCTCGCAGCGTTGAAGGACGGTCGCGCCGGTTCCACCGGGGCGGACAGGTTTCTAGGTGAGATACTCGACCTCGCAGCTCAGGACTTCCCCCGGCACCTTGCGCTCGACCTCACCCTGGATCGAGGAGAAGGTCTGCTCGAGCGGCACCCGCGCCGCAGCGATCCCGACGATGCCGAGCGTGGCGCGCTGCCAGAGGTCCTGGTGATCGATCTCGGCCACCGAGACGTTGTAGTGCTGCCGCAACCGGTCCTTGAGGCTGCGCAGCACCTGGCGCTTCTCCTTCAGGGAGGCGACTCCGGGAAGGTGGATCTCGATGATGCACAGGCCCACGTTCACGACGCCCGCCCCGGCGGTCCGACCGGCCGGCTAGAGATTCTTGACGGCGACCTTCTCGACCTTGAACGCCTCGATCACGTCCCCGATCTTGACGTCGTTGAAGTTGGCCAGACCGATGCCGCACTCGTAGCCCGACTTGACCTCGCTGGCATCGTCCTTGAACCGCCTCAGGGAGGCCACCTTGCCGGTGTACACGACGACGTTGTCGCGCAGCAGGCGGACCTCGGCGCTCCGGGTGATCTTCCCGTCCGACACGTAGGTGCCGGCGACCGCGCCGACCTTGGGCACCTTGAACACCTGGCGCACGTCCGCGCGCCCGAGGTAGACCTCCTTGGCTTCCGGATCCAGGAGGCCGACCATGGCGTTCCTGATCTCGTTCGTGATGTCGTAGATCACCGAGTGCAGCCGGATGTCGACCTTTTCCTTCTCGGCCAGCTCCTGGGCGCTGCGCTCCGGGCGGACGTTGTAGCCGATGATGATGGCGTTGCTGGCGGAGGCGAGGTGCACGTCGGTCTCCGTGATGGCCCCCGATCCCGCGTGGATGGTCCTGATCTTCACCTTGTCGGACGGCAGGTCGTTCAGGCTCTTGGTCAGGGCCTCGACGGACCCCTGCACGTCGGCCTTGACCACCAGGGGCAGCTCCTTGACCATCCCTTCCTTGATCGCCTGGTACAGGTGATCGAGAGTGAGGCGCGACGACTTCGCCATCGCCTCCTGGCGCAGCTTCTGCTGGCGGAACGCGCCGATCTGCCGGACCTTCCACTCGTCCTCGAGGACCTGGAACGGATTGCCCGCCTCCGGGACCCCTTCCAGGCCGAGGACCTCCACCGGAATGGAGGGGCCCGCCTCGCGGGCCCGGTGTCCGAGATCGTCGAACATGGCGCGCACCTTGCCGTGGATGGCGCCGGCGATGAACGGATCCCCGATGCGCAGGGTGCCGCGCTGCACCAGGACGGTGGCGACCGGACCGCGCGAGCGATCGAGGCGGGCGTCGAGCACGACACCGGACGCGAGGGACAACGGATCCGCCTTGAGGTCGCCGATGTCGGCGACCAGGAGGATCATCTCCAGGAGCTCGTTGATCCCCGTCTTCTGCTTGGCGGAGATGGGCACCGCCACCACGTCACCGCCCCAGTCCTCGACCAGGAGCCCCTGGTCGGAGAGCTGCTTCTTGACCCGATCGAGGTTCGCCCCCGGCTTGTCCACCTTGTTGATCGCCACGACCATCGGCACGCCCGCGGCCCGGGCGTGGTGAACCGCCTCGATGGTCTGCGGCATGACGCCGTCGTCCGCCGCAACCACCAGCACGACGATGTCGGTCACGCGCGCACCGCGCGCACGCATCATGGTGAAGGCCTCGTGGCCCGGGGTGTCGATGAAGGTGACGCCGCGCTCCTTGCGACGGATGTGGTACGCGCCGATGTGCTGCGTGATCCCGCCCGCCTCGCCGGCCGCGATGTTGGACTCGCGGATGGCGTCGAGCAGCGAGGTCTTCCCGTGATCGACGTGGCCCATGATGGTGACCACGGGATCGCGAGTCCTCAAATTGGCCGGCTCGGCCTCCTTGGTCTGCTCGAGGGACACCTCCTCCTCGAACGAGATCACCTTGGCGTCGAAGCCGAACTCCCGGCAGATCTCCTTCGCCATGTTGATATCGAGCGGCTGGTTGATGGTCGACATGATGCCGCGTCCCAGCAGCCTGGTGATGATGTCCTTGGCCTTCCGGTCCATCTTCTCCGACAGCTCCTTGACCGTCACGCCTTCGGTGATCGTGATCTCCTGCAGGACGTCGGGAATCACGGGCGGCGGAGGGATCGCCGGTCTCGGAGGCGGTGCAGGGGCCGCGTGGGGCCTGGGACTCGGGGCGACCGCACTCGCGGAGGGTGCAGCGCCTGCCTGATGCCTCGCGGGCTCCACCCGGCCCGCGGGTCGGGTCGGTGCGGCCGTCGTGCCAGGGCGCGCCCCGACCGGCGGCCTGACAGCCTGCGGCGGGGCGGCGGGCGTGGTCATTCCCCCGGGTCTCACCGCGCGGGGAGGCTGTGCCACCCCCGTCAGCGGCCGGGCCGGGCCGGCGATTCCGGGTCTCTGGCCGGTGCCGGG